>DDIP01000101.1:0-10785 GCA_002338605.1 Proteobacteria bacterium UBA1847
CCGGGCAATGTTCGCGAACTTGAAAACATGCTTGAGAGAGCGGTCACGCTATGCACGAGTGGAACGATCAGCGCGTCGGATTTGCACATGCGCGATAGCTCCGAACCGACCGCCGTCGGTGCGGCCAAACTGGGCGACCAGGTCGAGGATGTGCAGCGACAGGCTATCGTGCAAGCGCTTGAAAAAACCCGCTACAACAAGACTGCGGCCGCGAAACTCCTGGGTATAACCTTTCGGCAACTCCGCTATCGCATCAAGAAACTGGGTATCGACTGACAAAATTTGTCACTTTTTGACCATGAAGTGACAATCGAGCGGCCTTTTTGTCACTTAAAGCCGACGCGGATTATGGTGACATACCTAAGATTAATTATTTAAAATCAAATACTTAAATATCGATCCTCCAAATTGGCACGACGCTTGCTTTGTCCATCGTACAGGCGGTTTTCGCCGTTCGATTTTGATTCGCAGGATTTTTCTGGAGATTACAAATGAAGAAGCAACAAGGTTTTACACTTATCGAACTTATGATCGTTGTCGCGATCATCGGTATCCTGGCGGCCATCGCTATTCCGGCTTACTCGGACTACACGATTCGTGCACAGGTTTCTGAAGGTTTGACACTGGCCGGTGGCGCGAAAGCAGCTGTCAGTGAATACGCTATGGACCGCGGCACTTTCCCGACCGATAACGCGATTGCCGGACTTGCGGTTGCAGCCAGCATCAACGGCAAGTACACGTCGTCGATCAGCAATGCCAGTGGTGTGCTGACGATTACCTACGGCAACGATGCGCACACGGACCTCGCCGGAGACACGTTGATTCTTTCAGCAGTCCAGGCATCGGGTAGCGTAATCTGGTCATGCCCGTCTGGTCAGGGTTCGGTTGTTGCCAGGCATCGCCCGGCTACTTGCCGCTAGTCCCTGGTTAGACTCAACCAAGCGTGCTAGACGTAAAAGCCCCGGCACGCCGGGGCTTTTTTTTAACAGGCGACCCGATCAGGATACGGCGATGAGTGACGTAAACGGCAAGTTCCAGCAGGGTTTCACTTTGATTGAGCTGATGATCGTTGTGGCGATTATTGGCATTCTGGCGTCACTGGCATTGTCCACGTACCAGACCTATACGGTGAGGACTCAGGTGGCAGAAGCGCTCAATATGGCCGCTCATGTCAAGACACCGGTTGTTGACTATTTCAATAGTTTCGGACTGCCACCCGCCGGACGCCAGGAAGCTGGACTATCTGCGGCGGCAACCGATAATCAGGGCGCATTCGTCTCACAAATCGAAGTTACAAATGGCCGTGTGGACGTCACGTTGGGCAACTCCGTCAATGCCAACGTATTTGGCGATGTCATTTCGTTCACCCCCTACCTGACACCGAGTCGCGGCGTTGTCTGGCGTTGCGGGGCGGCGCCTGCTCCGGGAGGCGGCGCAGTCCTGATGTCAGACGGTGGTGGTAACAGTGCGGCGTATATCCCATCGACACTCGATTCACGCTATATGCCGTCAGTTTGCCGCCCGTAGGCTGCCCGACTCGCCGTTCAAACCATCGGATCTGTGCGATTTTCAGCGTTTTACTTAATCAATTTCCGTAACTGTGAACAGCAGCACAAAATCCAGTTGAATCGGGAACTTGGATCAGTGAGACTGTGAAGCTCGAAGAATCACAACAGCGCTGACTTTTATGGCAGTTACGGCTTCACAATCCAGTCTCGCGGGCCTGCCCAGGCGCATGGTTCAGGACGGCATTATTTCGGAGGAGCAGCTTCAGCAAGCCACAGAAGCCGCCCGAGAAGCCAAACAACCGCTCATTGCCTACTTGGTCAGTGGAGAACTGGCGGAAGCGAGGGCCATCGCCGTTGCTGCCTCTCACGAATTTGGTGTGCCACTGCTGGATCTCGATGCCGTCGAAATCGACCTCGATGTCATACGCGCTGTTGACCAGAAACTCATCAACAAACATCGCGTATTGCCGCTGGTAAAACGTGGCCAGCGGATCTTCCTGGGTATTTCCGACCCGACCAACCTGCAGGCCATCGACGATATCAAGTTTGCAACCAGCCTTCGCATCGACCCGGTGGTCGTCGAGCAGGACAAACTCGAAGAACGGATTACCAAAGCAATCGAGGCGGTCGATACCAGCATGTCCGGTCTCGGCGACGATGACGATTTCGATCTGGAAAATCTCGATATCGCGAGCGAAACCGAGGAACAGGAAGACGATCATCGCGACGACGTTGAAGACGCCCCGGTGGTCCGGTTCGTGAACAAAGTGTTGCTCGACGCGATAAAACGCGGCGCATCCGATGTCCACTTCGAACCTTACGAAAAAATATTCCGGGTTCGCACACGCCTTGACGGTGTCCTGTCAGAGGTCGCGAAACCGCCGGTCATCCTGGCAAACAAAGTCTGTGCCCGGCTCAAAGTCATGTCGCGAATGGACATCGCCGAGCGGCGTGTACCCCAGGATGGACGCATCAAGATGCGCCTCTCCAAGAACCGGGCGATCGATTTTCGCGTCAACACCTGCCCGACGCTATTCGGCGAAAAAATCGTGCTGCGTATTCTTGATCCATCCAGTGCCAAGCTGGGCATCGAAATGCTCGGTTACGAAGATCACCAGCGAGAGCTCTACGAGAAGCATCTGGCCAAACCGTACGGCATGATTCTCGTCACCGGTCCGACCGGATCCGGTAAGACCGTCTCGCTATATACCGGCCTGAACATCCTGAACACAGAGGATCGCAACATATCGACCGCGGAAGACCCGGCGGAAATTAACCTGCCCGGCATCAACCAGGTCAACGTCAATCCGAAAGTCGGGCTGACGTTCGCGTCAGCACTGAAGGCCTTCCTGCGTCAGGATCCCGACGTCATCATGGTGGGCGAGATTCGCGACCTTGAGACCGCAGAAATCGCAATCAAAGCTGCACAGACGGGCCACTTGGTATTGTCGACACTGCATACCAATGATGCGCCCAAGACGCTGACACGCATGGTTGACATGGGCGTCAAGCCCTACGCTATTGCGACCTCTATCAGCCTGATCATCGCCCAGCGGCTCGCGCGGCGATTGTGTGACAGCTGCAAGGAGGTCAAGGAGATCCCAAGAGAGGCACTTGCGAAGGAAGGCTTCACAGCGAAGGAACTGGACGCCGGTTTGACAATATTTGGACCGAAAGGATGCAAATCCTGCAATGCGGGCTACAAAGGCCGGCTCGGTATATTTCAGGTGATGGAAGTATCCGAAGCCATGGGCCGAATAATAATGGAGGGCGGCAACGCGATGCAGATCGCGGATCAGGCGGCCAAAGAAGGGGTCATCGATTTGCGTCGGGCCGGATTGAACAAAGTCAAGGACGGGGTTACCAGCCTTGAGGAGATCAATCGGGTTACCATTGAGTAGATATTGTAGATTTTTGCAGGTCTTAGCGGACTAATTGGACGAAAGAGATGGCTAATTCAGCAGTAGTAAGTACGCCGTTCGTGTGGGAAGGAACCGACCGAAATGGCAAAAAAATCAAAGGCAAGAGCCTCGCCAACGACGAGGCCCAGGTCCGTGCCGACCTGCGACGCCAGGGTGTCGTGCCGACTCGCATCAAGAAGCAAAGCAAGGGACTGTTCGCTGGCAAGAGCAAGATCACCAGTGGCGATATTTCAATTTTCAGTCGCCAGCTCGCAACGATGCTTGCCGCGGGAATTCCACTCGTTCAGGCGTTCGAAATCGTAGGCAATGGTCATGAAAATGCCGCGATGCAGAAATTGATCCTCTCTATAAAAAGCGACGTCGAAGGCGGCAGCTCGCTCGCGGAAGCACTGGCAAAGCAACCTCTCTACTTTGATGACTTGTTCGTTAACCTTGTCGAATCCGGCGAGCAGGCCGGCGCACTGGAATCGTTGCTTGACAAGATCGCGACGTACAAAGAAAAAACTGAAGCTATCAAGAAAAAGATTAAGAAGGCGCTGACCTATCCGGCCGCAGTTCTGGTTGTCGCGTTCATTGTCACGACCATCTTGTTGATTTTCGTAATCCCGTCGTTCGAAGACTTATTCAAAGGCTTCGGCGCCGATTTGCCGACATTTACACGAATGGTCATCGACCTTTCGGCATTTGTGCGATCAAAAGGATTTTATATTGTGGTTGTCGTCGGCGGCATGATTGCGACGTTCTTGTATTTCTACAAGCGATCGCGCCCGCTCCGACAGGCATTGGATCGGGCGATGCTGAAGACACCGATCATCGGTCCAATCTTGCAGAAAGCCGCGATCGCGCGCTACTCGCGAACCCTGTCCACAATGTTTGCCGCCGGCGTACCGCTGGTGGAGGCACTGGAGTCGGTTGCCGGCGCTACCGGCAACATCGTTTATGAAACCGGCGTTATGCAAATGCGTGACGAAGTTGCAACGGGCCAGCGCTTGCAACAGGCGATGGAAAACACCGACCTTTTTCCGAATATGGTCATCCAGATGATCGCTGTCGGCGAAGAATCCGGTTCACTTGACGAAATGTCCGGCAAGGTTGCGGATTTCTACGAAGCCGACGTAGATGACGCCGTGGATAACTTGTCCAGCCTGCTGGAGCCAATGATCATGGCGATCCTCGGCGTGCTTGTTGGTGGCCTGGTCGTCGCGATGTATCTTCCCATCTTCAAGCTCGGCGCTGTCGTTTAAGCGGCGGGGCGGCCGGTTTGCAAAGATACGGCGTTCGGAGGACACTCCGAGCGCCTTTTTTTGTCGACCCTGGTGATGGAGACCCACTATGCTTGAACTGATAAGCGAATCTGCGCCGATATTTACCGGTGTCGTTTTTGCTTTCACACTTCTGATCGGTAGCTTCCTGAACGTCGTCATCCACCGCTTGCCGATAATGATGGAGCGTGACTGGCGCGTACAAGCGGCCGAGCTCATCAACACACCGCCCGAACATGATATACCGGAGGGCCGATTCGACCTTGTCGCGCCGCGCTCTCGATGTCCGTCTTGTGGCACACTGATCACTGCTCTGCAGAATGTGCCGGTTATCAGCTACCTGGTGTTACGCGGCCGTTGCGCCAAATGCAAGGTCCCGATCTCCGCCCGATACCCGCTCGTCGAATTGTCGACTGCCCTGCTGGCTGCCTACTGTGCCTGGCATTTCGGTCCCGGCCTGGAAGCGCTAATGGCAATCGTACTGACGATCACGCTCGTACCGATCACTATGATTGACGCCGATACACAACTTATTCCGGATTCAATCGTATTGCCATTGATGTGGCTAGGCCTCGCGATGAGCCTGTTTCACCCGGTACTGGGCAGTACTGCCCTGTTTATCAGTCCCAACGACGCGATCGTCGGAGCGATGGCCGGTTATTTATCCTTGTGGAGCGTCTACTGGGCCTTCAAGCTGGTCACAGGCAAAGACGGCATGGGCTATGGCGACTTCAAGTTACTGGCAGCACTGGGAGCCTGGCTCGGTTGGCAGAAACTGCCAATCATTATCCTGATGTCCGCATTTATCGGTGCTGTGATCAGCATTACAATGGTCGTTGCGCGCGGCAGGGACCGCAACATTCCCATACCCTTCGGTCCCTATCTTGCTTTGGCCGGGTGGGTCACCCTGTTGTGGGGCGATAGAATTGCGAACGCTTACCTCGACTTAATGTTTTGAAGAATTCCAGATCTGAAAACCAGCCGCTCAAGGTCGGGCTGACTGGCGGCATTGCCAGTGGTAAGACGACTGTCAGCAACATGTTCGCGAAACTTGGCGTACCGGTTATCGATACCGACATAATCGCGAGACAAGTAGTCGAGCCCGGCAAACCGGCGCTTCAAGAAATCCGTGAGCGTTTCGGTGACAATGTTATTGGTCAATCGGGCCACCTCAAGCGCAGTGAGTTGCGCAACATCATTTTTCGTGACGACAAGGCTCGGGCTGATCTTGAAACAATACTTCATCCCAGAATCGGCGCCGAAGTTCAAAAACAGTCCGCGCTGGTCTCGGGCCCATATCAAATCATCGCCGTTCCTCTGCTGGTGAACTCGGCACTGCGACAATTCGTCGATCGCGTACTTGTCGTGGATTGCGAGGAGCACCTGCAAATCGAGCGCCTGTTGCAAAGAGACGCGGGAACCGTTGCGGAAGCGAAACGAATACTGGCATCGCAATCAAGCCGTGAAGAACGCCTGGCTATAGCCGATGACATTATCCTCAACGACTCGGATATTGCGCATCTTGAGAAGCAGGTTATCGCTCTTCATGAGCAGTATCGGCATCTTTCGCCGCATTGATATCAGCCCGAACTCTTCGCTGAAACTCTCGAATATCTGATTCGCTGACAGGCGCCACGACAAGACCAGTTTCCCTGGCTGTATCAAGGTTGGCCAACGCGATACTTGAGAATTCCAGCGCCTCCTCCCCGAACTGATTGCTTGCAAGTACTGCCGCCATCAGCATGGCATGGCTCGCACCTGGTTTCGCGCTGAGCGACTCGTTAAAGGCGGCCACTGCGTCGCCGGGCCTGCCCGAGTATGCGTGTGCAAAGCCGACCAGATACTGCACCTGAGAATACTGTATCGAGTCATCAATCGCGTTGAACGGCACGTCGAGCATGCGCGAGAACAGGCTCGTCAGCTGCTCGCTCGAAACTGCGGGGCATTCCTGATTCACGACGCTATTCGCCAAGGCCGTATAGGCCCTGATTAACCTGGGATCATAGGGCAACTGAGCTAGTGTGTTGGCTTCATCGTCAAATTCCGACGATGACAGTTCGTTCATTTGACACAGGGACGCAAGTCGATTCACCCGAAGAAGCGCATTGGGTCCGGGAATACGTTCGATTGCACGATTCAACACTTCAATGGATTCGGATTGTCGCTCCGAGCGAAAAAGCAGCACCGAATACTGGGCTTGCAAGCGTTCCGACATCGGTGCCTTATACGCAGAGACTTCAACCATGCTCGGCCAACTCGACCAGACCGACGACGAGTAGCGAGTGAAGCCAGCCAGCAGGCCTGTTATCGCCAGGCAAGCCATTACAAACTGCTTTGCGGAAACCTTTCGTTGCAGGGCGGCCAGGAGCGAAAGGAAAAGGAATCCCGTCCCGAGGTAGTTGCGATGTTCAAAATACAGTTCAAGATTGACAACAGTAGATTCGAGCAAATGGCTCGTATAGAAAAACAACGCACCGAATGCAAACAGTGGCCAACGTTGTCGCTTTACGAGCGCAAGGGCGACGATCCCGCAGTGAGCTAGCAACGATAAAACTGTCGTCGTCGGCGCAAACAAGCCGGTCGATTTCGGAAAATGATCCTGAAAAACTCCGGTCGTATAAAGTTTCGGAACAAACCAATTCTGCAGGTAGTCGAATAGAATCCTGGGTTGCGTCAAGGCGCGCTCGTAAATACTGAAGTCTCGGGGTGGAACGATGTCAAAAAAGTCTGCTCTGAAGACTCGCCCGCTCAGATACACAAACACAAATGCCGCCGGCAGGATCAAAAAAATGATACTCCAGGAGCGATTGAGACGGCCGAGCGTATCGCGCTGACTTGCGATGATCGTAACTTCCAGTACGCCCGCCAGCAACGGCAGTAAGATCCCGTTTTCCTTTGATAGCGTGGCGAGAACAGAAAATAATAGAATCGACGAGGACATCATGACGTAGGCTTTGCGTGCGGTGGTCGGAAGAAGTACCCGACCGCGAATATAAAAATATAGGCCGATGAGAATGAACAGCGTCGATAGTTGTGCCATACGCTGTACAACGTATAGGGTGGTCGACACAAGATAGGGGTGCAGGAGCCATATAGCTGTCGCCGCAATTGCCAACAACTGAATATTGCGACGCTCGTATCGCAGCAGCAGCAGTATTCGATGCATCAACAAACCAAGGAAAATTCCACACAGGCAGTGGATAACTAGATTCGTTCTCTTGAACGGCCACGCATCGGCTGGCCAGTTAGTCGCATCGATCAGAAATGTGAGCAATGCAATCGGCCTGCCCGTTGGACCACTGTGACCACCAAAAACAAATGCCTTGAAGCTTTCCCAGTCTACGACCCCACCGCGATTTCCCAGTGCCGTTATGCTGCCAAAATCATCAAATATGAACGGACCGCTGAGGCCCGGCCAATAAGCGAAGCAGACAAGCGCAATCAAGCCCCCCCAGCATAGGCTCATCGAGACTGAAGATGACATGGCCATCTTCGAAAACCGATCTCTATTCACTGGTTCGCCGCGCCTGACGAATCAATCGATGTCTGGGCGTGCCTGTCAGCTTCAACAAGTCGCTCAAACTCTCCAATCTGTCGTTCGGTAACGCGGAACGCCGGCCGAACGTGGTTCTGGCCTTTGCGCACCTCGGCGCGTGCGGCCTCAGCAAACGTCAGCGCCTCGTCGAAATAGGAATTCGTCGCGAGTACTCTTGCCATATTCAATGCCCTGTGAGCACTGGGGCTAGCTTGGAGCGCAGCAGCAAAAGCGGAAACCGCGCGCGTCGGCTTATTGTCATGTGCATCAACAAATCCGGCGAAATACTGAATTTGTGCAAAGCGCTCCGACCAATTATCCGTATTTGGTTTTACGTCAAGCATCTCCATGAACATGGTTCTAACGTCGGACAATTTGACGTTGGAACACCGACCCATCGTCGCAGCTATTACGAACTCATTGTATATGCTGATCAGACGCGGATCATATGCAGTCTTCGAAATACGCTTTGCCGATTGTTCAAATTCCACTTCGCCGAGCATACCGAGATGACAGAGCATCGTCAGTCGGCTAAGCAGCAAATGGGGTTTATCGAGGGGAATATTCTTTATCGCCTCGTCAAGAACCCGGAGCGCCTCTTCATAGCGGCCGGCATTGAACAAGTCCTTTGCGTAGTCAGCCTGCGCGCGTGCGGAAGTCGGAGCTTTTCGTGCGGATGCCTCGACCATACTGGGGAAATCTTTCCATATCCTCGCCGAATAATGCGTAAATCCGGCCAGAATAATCAAGACTCCAATCATGGCCATGGCGAATCGGCGCCCCGATATCCGTTGCTGCAGAACTGCGATGAGCGGAACAAACAAGAAACAGGCGGGGAGGTAGTTGCGATGTTCAAAATACAGCTCAAGATTAAGAACCGTCGATTCCAGGAGATGACCGGTATAGAAAAATAGAATGGAAAACGACCATAGCGGCCACCGGGTTCGATACACGACAGCAACAGTGAGCAAGATGGCATGAAAAATCGGACTTAACAGCGTGGAGTATGGCGATAGGAGACTTTTTGATGCGATAAAATGGTCCTGAAATACACCTGTCGTGTACAGGCTGGGAACAAACCAGTGCCGGAGATAATCGAAAAGAATTCGCGGTTGAGTAAGCAGTCGCTCATAGAGACTGAACTCTCGCGGTGGCACAACCTGAAAAAAGTCGCTGGTGAATGCAGAATAGACAAGATATGCAATAACAGTCATTGTCGGAATTACGAGAAAAGTGATCACAAATCGACTGCTCAGCACACCCAGTTTCTGCGTACGACTGCCGATTATCGTCCACTCAAGAACGCCGATGAGCAGAGGCAAGAGAATCGCGTTTTCCTTTGCCAAAATCCCGATTAACGTAAAAAAGCAAACAGCTACGGACATGATCACATAGGCGCGACGCGGATGCGTTGAGACCTGTAAACGACCCTTGACGTAGAACAGTAGCCCGGCAAGTACAAACATCGCCGACAGCTGCGCCATCCGTTGCACAACGTACAGAGTGGTCGAAACCAGGAACGGGTGTAGTAGCCAGGCCGCGGCGGACGATAGTGCTATCCAGCGAATATCCTTCTGCTGGAAATCAAGGATTGCCAGGATCTTGCCGATCAACAGACCGAGCAAGATGCCATTAATCATGTGAATGATCAGGTTGCTGCGTTTGAATGGCCAGGAATCACTCGGCCAGGTTTGGGCATCCGCGACGAAGCTTATCAGGGCTAGTGGACGCCTCGTTGGGCCAGCCGTACCTCCGAGCACGTAAGATTTGAATGACTCCCAGTCGTTGATGCCACCGAAACTTCCGAGTGGTTCGAGCGTTGCGAAATCATCGAATACGAATGGCCCGCTGAGGCCCGGCCAGTAGGCAACCGCTACGCACAGAAAAAGCAGGCCCCAACACAGCCTAGTGACACCGGCGGACGAGGTATGGAGTGTTTCGGAAATCGGGAGTTTTGACAATTACCGGGCCTGCAAGAGTTGCAAGTCGATATTCTAGCCTGCAGGTGCAGGTAGGAACATTGATCGAGTCAGCAAATTTGCCAGCTAACAACAGGTAGAGCAAAATAGACACATGGCCAAACCCGCTGACAAGATTGCCGCGGCGCCCGCCGCGGGCGTTGCGCACTATGAGCAACCGCTGTCAGAGCGCATGCGGACCTTTTTGCGGCTGGAGTTTCTCTACCATCCGATGCTGGAAAACAGTGAAAGGGACGATGACTGGGCAAGCCGGGCAACTATTTCCACGTTGCTCGAAATTCTGGCGATACTTTCTCGGGGCGATGTACGCAGCGAGGTTTTGAACGAGCTCGATCACCAGATTAGTGCGTTGGAGCGATTTCAAAGTCACACTGGTGTCGATGGCGGGCGACTTGGAAACCTGATGCATAACCTGGCAACAAGCCGCGAGGAAATTTCGTCAATTGGTACCGGATACCTGCAGCTACTCAAAGACAGCCACTTTCTGAATGCGATCAAGCACCGCAGTGCGATTCCTGGCGGCACCTGCGAGTTCGATCTGCCGGAATTCAGCTACTGGCTGAGTCACAACTACGAACA
>DDIP01000101.1:10872-11397 GCA_002338605.1 Proteobacteria bacterium UBA1847
ACAGTCATTGGCTTCGGCAGCCGATCGCTCGGCGACAAACTGACATGACTCATTGGATACAGGCAATTCGTCCATTGTGCGACGGCGTCAGTGAGGTTTTGTGGTTGATCCGAGAAAGCGCACAGCCCAAAGAACGGCGCGCGACAAACGGTATGTTTCAGCACAACATGCAAAAGGATGCCAATTGTCGCTTGTTACGGGTCAGCCTTGACAAGAGTTCGGCGCTGTTTCCGGAAATCAGCGGCAGTCAACATCGATTTACCATTCGATTTCTGGAGTGGTCCACCGTCGGGCAGCGAGCAGTTCAAACCAGCAATGATGTAGCGTTCCAGCTTTCGATCTGCTGACGACCGGACCAGGTCAGTGACGCTGCTGCAGGGCAGCAACAACCGGCTGATCGGCAGGTAACAGTTTCGCGGCATCAAGGAACTCTGACGGCACCCACCGCAACTCCTGGCCTTCACGGCCGACCGGCTTGCATTTCCAGCGGCTGACGATAAAAAACTCGATCGATACGATTCGATC
>DDIP01000439.1 GCA_002338605.1 Proteobacteria bacterium UBA1847
AACTGCCAGAAATCCGGCATCAGCCAGGGATGTGGATACGACGACAGCCCACCGCCGCCGACTTCTTTTCGGAAGCGGTTCAGCTGCGCTTCGCTGAGGCGGCCCTCGAGGAACGCTCGGGCGTAGATGCCCGGTGACGAATGCCCCTGAATGTAGATCATGTCGCCGGCCTGCTTTTCAGAGTCTGCACGCCAGAAATGGTTGAATCCCACTTCGTACAATGTCGCCGACGAGGCATAGCTCGATATATGACCGCCGTATTCGCTGCTCTGTCGGTTCGCCTGAACCACCATTGCCATCGCATTCCAGCGAATATAGGCCTCGATACGACGTTCCATGGAGCGATCACCCGGGTACTCCGGCTGACGCGCCGGCGAAATCGTATTCAGGTAAGCGGTATTGGGTGTGTACGGCAAATACGCACCCGATCGACGTGCGTAGTCGATCATATGGTTCAGCAGAAAATGGGCTCGCTCGGGGCCATGTTGTGCCAGCACCGAGTCGATCGACTGCAACCACTCCGTGGTTTCAATCGGGTCAATATCATCAAACGGGTTAAACTTGCTCATACATTCGTCCACTCTGCGCGCGCCAAAAGCCATCTGGCGTGTCGCGTGAATTAGTTGGGGTCTCCTGCTAGGATCACCGCTCTATTGCACCGGACCGTGCGATTTTCGCTGCGGCCGTCATCTTCAGGGTTTGAGCTCACAGGGTCAAGTCTGACGCGACCAATAAAAAGGTATGAAATTGAACCCGCCCATTCTGAATAATCCTCGTATCTTTCAATCGCTTGGCGGCATCGATGCGAAAACCCTGGAAAGCTGCGATCAGTTGCTTTTGATACTACCGGAAAAACCCGCAACCAGTCTTTTCAGGCAACTCCCCGAGGGTCCGAAATTGCACCGCGTTTTGCGCACGACAGCAGCCGATTCGACGCCGGCACTTCGCACACGCCTGTCGAACAAAAAACTGACCCTGGTTGTTGGCGGTATTCTTAAAAAAGAATCCAGCACCTTCGAACAACTGACGCTGGGACGCAAACTCGTCACAGCCCTGGCTGACGAAAAAGCCGGTAGCGTCGGAATTTGTGCGCCGGGTTTCGACGATGACGCCCAGTCAAGCATCGTCAACAACATCCTCGCTGCCGTATTGGCCGCTGCCTTTGTGCTGCCGACGTACAAATCGAAGCAGCCGCCACCAACGATCAAGAGCGTGAGAATCGTCGGCGTGCCGGCACGCGTCGATACCAAACGCACTGAAGCCGAAGCAATGGGAAACAATCTTGCCCGCTGGCTGACATCGATGCCGCCAAACAAGTTGGATGCCTATCGATATGCCGACCTCGCGCGGAATCTCGCCAACGTTCGGGGCTGGACGTTCAAGCGATTCGCAACCAAAGAGCTGACGAAGCTCGGCGCAGGTGCATTTCTTGCGGTCGCCCAGGGCAATGAAGACGACAGCGCGAGTATTGTTCGACTGAGATACCGACCCGGTAAGAAATCGGTACGCGCCGATTTGTCCCTGGTCGGCAAGGGCATAATTTTCGATACCGGTGGCACTAACCTGAAGCCCTTTTCGTCGATGCTCGATATGCACGGTGACATGCAGGGAAGTGCCGTCGCAATCGGTATCCTGGCTGCGATTTCCGAATTGAAGTTGCCCCTCGCTGTCGATTGCTGGCTGGCATTGACCGAAAACCGGACCGGACCGAGCGCCTACAAATCGCGGGACGTCGTAACTGCCGCGAATGGCAAGACTATCCAGACGATTCATACCGATGCCGAAGGCCGCATGGCGCTCGCCGACACACTGGTACTGGCGAGCCGCGACAAGCCGGGGTTGTTGTTTGACTTCGCCACGCTAACCGGTACCTGCGTCAGTGCCATCACAAACCGCTTTTCCGGCGTTTTCACGAACCGCGAAGCGCTGCATCCCCGACTAAAACGCACCGGCAAGCGCTGCGGCGAGCGCGTCTGGCCATTTCCGATCGGCGATGAGTTCCTTGAAGAGCTGAAATGCCACAGTGCCGATCTCAGGCAATGCTCGCCTTCGGCAGCCGGCGATCACATCCTCGCGGCAAGTTTCCTGGCGGAGTTCATCGAGAACGACACGCCCTGGGTGCACATGGATCTCAGCGCAAGTGACCGCGACGACGGACTTGCGCACATTCCGTCCAAGTTCACCGGATTCGGCGTACGCTATACGATGAGCGTCATTCTTGACGACAACCTGTTCAAGGCGACAGATTAAGTGACTAACGAAGCAGGAATGGCGGATCGCTTTCGCGGTTTTCTTCCAGTGGTTGTCGACGTTGAAACCGGCGGATTCAATTGCAAGACCGACGCGCTACTCGAAGTCGCCGCGGTACTCCTCGAAATGGATGATGAAGGCCTTCTGCATCGCTGCGAAACGATTCGATATCACGTCAAACCGTTTGCGGGGGCCAACCTTGAGCCAGCCTCACTCGCCGTCAATGGCATCGATCCTCACCATCCGTTGCGACCCGCCATCGATGAAAAAGACGCATTGCAGAGAGTTTTTAGAGAGGTTCGTCGTTCCGTCAAGGAAAACCGATGCAGCCGGGCGATCCTGGTCGGGCACAATGCCCATTTCGACCTCGGCTTCGTGAACGAGGCAATCGCCCGATCAGAAATCAAGCGAAATCCATTCCATCCGTTTAGCTGTTTCGACACGGCAACGGCCTGCGGGATTGCGTTTGGACAAACCGTCCTGGCGCGCGCGGTGGTTGCGGCCGGCCTGGAGTGGGACGAATCGCAGGCGCACTCCGCCTCTTATGATGCGGAGATGACTGCTGAGGTCTTTTGCGAAGTCGTCAACCGGTACCGCGACATCTTCGAAGCCCGGCGGCGCCTCGATTAACGCCGCAGTTTGCGTCAGGATTCAAGCAGTTTTTTCAACTCACCGGAATGGTACATCTCGACAACGATATCGCAGCCACCGATGAGTTCGCCCTTGACGTAGAGCTGCGGAAAGGTCGGCCACTTCGAATACGCCTTGAGACCTTCGCGAATCTCGGGATCCTCAAAAATGTTGACGAAAGAAAACGGTTTTCCGATCGCATTTAAAGCCGCAACGGTTTGTCCCGAAAACCCGCACTGCGGAAAGTCCGGCGTCCCTTTCATGTAAAGCAATACATCATGCGATTTGAGTTGTTCTTCGATTCGAGCGTTTATATCCACGGTGTTTCCTGTCATTTGCAAATTCAATGCGTCCTGAATGGGGACGTTTCAGTTTTCCACAACTATCTGATTGGTCACGGTTCGCACGCCGGAAGTCGCTTTCGCCAGCCTGCCCGCCTGTTCGCGCGCGAGGTAATTTTCGACAGAGCCCGTAAGCGTTACGTTCCCCGAATACGTCCGGACACCCAGATTGTACCCGGCCAGGGTCGAATCCGATGCAAAAACACCCTGAATTCGTGCGCTGATCCCGGCGTCGGCCGACGCCGTTTCACCGCCTGCAGTCGCCGTTTTGGATCCTCCGCCCAATACCATCGCGGTACATCCTGAGACCAGGACCAAGGCCACCAACAAAACCAGGCTCCGCATTCTAATCTCCCTTCGCCGGCGGCATTGTAGCCGCATTCCTTGCCTTGCGAGTGGTCAATTCATCGATCAGCTGCCACTGCTCCGCTGCGGTCATCAACGACCATCGCGAAATTTCGGCCAGGGTTCGATGACATCCGAGACAAACACCGCGCTCGTCAAGTGTGCATAACAGGACGCAAGGCGACAATGGTCGTTCACTTTCGCTCGACTTCATCGCCTATCGTCCGTCAGATTTTCCGATTGATTATCAATCATTTACGAATTTTTCTCATTTTTAGCGCGCAATCTCTATAATACCGACTGCGCTGGGGCGCAAATGACTCCAGATCCAAATAAATATAAACAATGGAGAAAAAAATGAATCCGCTTAAGACAGTCGCAGGCACAATCATCGGCGGCATCGTTCTGGCCGTAATCATCGCCGTTGCGACCACCGGAATCCAACTGAATGTCGGCAGTCTGATCGTCTGGATCCACGT
>DDIP01000141.1:0-409 GCA_002338605.1 Proteobacteria bacterium UBA1847
AGAGCAAGGCCGCCGCGATGGGCGGAGTCACGTCCGCGATCACCTATTTCCGAACGGGCCAGTACTATCTGAACAAGGGCGGCCCTTACGCGGATTTCTATCCCGAGGTGCTGGAGACTTCGGCAGGAAATTACTGGGTCGACTATGCCTACCACCTTGCGCCGATTGCATCGTCACATATCGACGAAATGGAATCATTTGTGCCTATCATTTAATCGTCCGCATTGAATTTACTGGATTTTTTCCAGCCTGCTGTTTAGCTTCGGCTGATGACTAAATGGCTCTCCGTATTCCTGAACTCCTTCGTTTCATTGTTTCGGTGTCGTCGTGACCTGGCTTTCGAAAACCTGCTGTTGCGGCAGCAGCTGGCAGTCTTGAAAGAGAAGCGCGGTTCGGCCTCGGCTATCTA
>DDIP01000141.1:546-9670 GCA_002338605.1 Proteobacteria bacterium UBA1847
TCATTCTGGATGCTGGTCTCGAAGTTTTGGCCCGGGTGGCGAGACGCGCTCTGTATTGTCAGACCTGAAACGGTGATTCGTTGGCATCGGGAAGGCTTTCGGCGCTACTGGGCCCGAAAATGCAAGAGCCGCGGCAGGCCGGTGCTGGATCCCCGGATCAGGGCGCTGATCAGACGAATAAGCCAGGCTAATCCGCTGTGGCGCGCACCGAGAATCCACGGTGAACTGCTGAAACTCGGCATCGAGATATCCCAGACAACTGTTGCCAAGTATATGACCAGGAACAGGAAGCCGCCGTCTCAGGGCTGGCGAGCATTCCGCGAAAATCATGCTGGCGATATCATCGCCACCGATTTCTTCACGGTTCCGACAGCGACTTTCCGGGTCCTGTTTGTCCTGGTGGTTCTCAGCCACGATCGCCGAGTGATTCTGCATACCAACGTGACGACAGCACCGACAGCCGAGTGGACAGCGCGCCAGGTGATCGAAGCCGTTGGCCTCGACGAGGTACCGAAATTCCTTGTCCGCGACAGGGACCGGAAATTCGGCTTGAGTTTCAGTCGGCAAGTCGAGTCTGCTGGCCTAACGGAACTTCTGACAGCGCCAGCGTCGCCCTGGCAGAATGCGTACGCTGAGCGAGTCATCGGCACGATTCGGCGCGAGTGCCTGGACCATGTAATCATTCTGGGCGAGCGGCACTTGCGAAGAACCATCAGACGTTATGCCGCCTATTACAACGGGGTGCGCACGCACCCTTCGCTGGAGAAGGACTCCCCGCAGGGGGGGTTGGTTCAGTTCCCGGGCGAGGGGTCTATTCGTTCGCGCCCACACTGTGGCGGCTTGCACCACGAGTACCTGCGACTAGCGGCTTAGTCGAATAAACGTCAGACACAAGCAGCTTGCTCTCTACGCCATTGACGTACCTACGTCATTGGCGTAGACTCCTGCCATGAAACTCACCTTTATAGAGACGCCGGTGTTCACTGAGCTGATCACCGGTCTTCTTGAGGATGAGGACTATCAACGGATGCAGGAATACCTGCTGATTTACCCGACAGCCGGTGACGTTATTGTCGGGACAGCGGGATGCCGGAAGCTCCGTTGGAGAGTTTCGGGACGAAAAGGCGGTAAGAGCGGCGGCATGCGAGTGATCTACTACTTTAGAAGTGCCTCGGATCAAATCATATTCCTGCTGGCATACGACCATCGATCTGTTGGCGATTTGACGCCTGCTCAAAAGAGACAACTTGCCGACATTGCCAGGCAGCTGAAATAGAGATTAAGGCTATGGATGAAAAATTGTTTTCAGAACTGATCAAGAGCGCCTCCCAGGCGGTGGAGATCGTACGAGGCGAGCGCAAGCCGTCGCGCACGTTTGAAATGTCGTCGGATATCGTGCGCGAGATCCGGGAAAGTACAGGCTTGTCGCAGGAGAAGTTTGCGGGCTTGTTCCATATATCGGTTGGGACACTTCGAAATTGGGAACAAGGCCGACGCCGGCCAGACGGTCCGGCCGCCGCGCTATTGATTGCGATCAAGAATGATCCGGAGCATGTTGTTGCGGCTCTGCATTCGGCCGCCTAGTCTGCCGACCGGATCGCAGCGGTTCCGACAAATTTCCGACATCAGTTGTGCATTGTTGTACAACGTACTGAAAGTTGGGCAACGAGCGCCGTCTTTCAGGCGTTAATTTTCAATAAGTTGCCGTAGCTTTTGAGGCTACGAACCAGGCGGTCGGGAGTTCGAATCTCTCCGGGCGCGCCAATAAAATCAAGGGTTTGCCGGTTTCGGTGAGCCCTTCTTTTTTATCAACGTAGAGAAATCGTAGAGTTGTTCTCTACGATTTCCAGCTCCCGTTCGATTCGAGACGCCGCATTCGATAAATGCTCCGGTGCCAGGTGCGCGTACCGGAGTACCATCTCGTACGACTTCCAACCGCCCAACTCCATGAGCTCCTGCAAACCGGTGCCGGCCATGACGTGCCAACTCGCCCAGCTGTGCCGAAGATCGTGGAACCTGAAGTTCTCGATCCCGGCACGCTTGAGCGCCCGTTTCCAGGCAGAGCCCACCGCATCCATGCACCTCCCCTGATACGTGAAACACCACTGTTCGTGTTGGCCGTGGGTGGCCTTCAATGCCAGTAGGGCATCCCGGTTCAGGGGAATCCCGCGGCCATCTCCGGTCTTGGTGGTGCCTGGGTCCAGCCAGGCCACACGCCGATCGAAGTCGACCCGGTCCCATTCCATCTGCAGGATTTCTCGCATCCTGCAGCCGGTTGCCAGCGCAAATCGCACCACAGGGGCCAAGTGCGCGGGCAGTTCCTCCAGCAGTCGATCCGCTTCCTCCTTCTTGAGAAAACGGACGCGGCGTTTGGGCTCTTTCAACATTCGGATCTTTGGAATCCGTGTGATCCATTCCCACTCGTCGCGCGCCAGGTAGAGAATGCGCCGGACGATTTCGAGTGCGCGGTTGACGGTGGCGTTCTTGACACCGTCGACCTTCTTTCGATCCTGGATGAACGGCCTCAGGACATTCATGTTGATGTCCTTCAGCCGGCATCCCCGGAGATACGGATCGAGCTTGGCGAGATGGTCCTTGTCGTCTCTGAGACTCCGCTTCTCGGCATTGTCTTCGAGATAACGCAGCACCGCTTGCTGCCAGTTGTGCTCGGCCGGTATCCCGGTCCGGGCCGCCTCCACGGCGTCCGCTTTGAGGCGTATCAGATACTCTTCAGCGTCCTTTAAGACGGCAAGTCGAGTGCTTTGGCATACTCGGCGTCCGTCCGGGAGGACAACGTCGATCCACCAGTACGGCGAATCTTTCCTTCTGTAGAGTCCTTTTTCTCGGGCCATAAATCCTCCTTTATGGCCCGCCCTCGGGACTTATAGTCATCCAGCCAGCGGTCGAGGTCAACCCGGTCGTAAACGAGCCGCCGTCCGAGGCGAACCGGCGGTGGACCGATACGCCTGAGCAAGGTTCTGCCGATACCGAGATAGCACGCCGCCTGCTCACGGGAGAGGCAGCGCGGCTCAATGCCGGGAAGGGGTACGGGGTCATCAAGTTCGGCCATGATGCCCAAAGGCTCGCGCAAAGCTTGTGGTGCTGCTACAGAAAATCCTTTCAAGTGTCGTAAGGTAATTCATGCGTCTACTTCCCAAGGTAAGTTCGAGTGATCGATGTGCGGTCGTGGCCCAGCTCTCGAGAAATCGTCTCGCGCGCGCCCTTATCAAGCGCGCGTTGATCGGAGTTAAGGGATTTCGTCGCCGGGCCACCGGCGAGCGGTGCCTTCCAGCCCGTCAGTTCTTCGTAGCGCCGCTGGGCATAGGCGTGTCGAAGGCCGTGGGGGTTCTTGATCCCTGCCGTACGGACTTGGCGGTCGTAGCGATTGCGCTGTTCCACGTAGTTGCGTTCGGGCGGGATCAACGCGCTGCCCCTGGCGAGTTGCCTGACATCCTCCAGGAGTCGCCGTTGTTCGTCGTTCCGGATCGGCACGGTTCGGGCACGGCCGCCCTTGGTCCAGCTGGCTTTGAGCTTGATGTGATTGCCTTTGATCGCGTAGTTGGGTGAGAACTTGATGGCTTCCTCGCGGCGCAGGCCAAAGGCAGATTGCAGTCGGAGGCTCAGGCGAACGTACGCGTCCGAGACATTTTCTAGTCGCTTGTCGTCGAGCCTCTGGGCTCTCGATGCCTCGCCAACGTAGCGGCGATTGCCGATGTCGTAGGCGTTGTTGTCCTTGGCAATAATGTCGGCCTTGCCGACCTTATTCGCCCACCATCGGAGCGCCGATAGTCGATTCTTGAACGTGCCGACGCCGATGCTCTGGTCTTTCCACAACGAGACGAGCGCATCGATATGTTTTGGCTTTAGCGATTTCGCCTGCATGTGTTTGTAACCCAGCTCGTGCAACTGGTTGGCGATGAGATCGAGAATCCTCGATCGTGTCGCCTGAGTGGAGTAGCTTCCGTCGCGGTTATCCCGGCAGAGCCTCATTAACTGGTAGTTCAGGTCCTTGATGGTGCGTATCTCATTCGGTTAGTTTTGATGACCACCTCGCCGCCTGTTGAGCAAACGAGGTCCGATTCAGAATCGGATAAGGTCCAGGGACACCAGTCCCTTACGGCCTGAAGCCGTGATCCGGTTCGGCGGAGCCCTCTTTCGAGTGCCGTCGGCGACTACCAGTTGCCCTCTCGGGCAGTTGCTTTTTTGAGTGGATATCTACCTCCTTTATCTGTTGGGTTAATGAAAGGCGCACGGGCGCATCAATCTGGGTTGCCAGACAACGCACCCAGCCCGGGTGACCGTGCCTTGGCGCGATCAGAGCCGGTTGGGGTGCAGACTTGCGCCGGATTCAAGAGGCCCGTCTTCGTGTTGCGTCGGGGCGCGATTACAAAGACGGGCTGAGTGGCAACAATGGGCGTTGACGGTTTCGATGGCTGCGTCACGCGTTCGACGTATCGGCAGCAACGACGCCATCGACCGATTGGCGTTGCCTGAAGAGTTGCGCCAGTGATTGGCGCAATGCGTAGAATGACCCGCACACGGTTATCCGTGCTGGGTCAGGGGCGCGGTGAGTCGACAAACGACGCCGACCGCGTTGGGTAGGAAGAGGGGATCGCCGGCTCTGGCCGCGCGCTGGTTTTCACAATCCCTTTCAGCGCTTTGGTGCTCCGATCAAATTCGGAGCGGGTGTCGTTGGTATACCGCAACGACGACGGTGTTAATGCAAGTGCTGAATCAATGTATTTTCGCGTTGATGGAGCAGAGTCTATCGCCCGTTGGCCGGACAGGCTAGCGAAAAGCGGGGCAAGAAGTCTGCCCCACTTTTCCCGCATCTCGCCGAGCAATGCAACGATCGACAGCGAGTACCCGGATACAGCACTCGCTGGCTGTTGTCAGAGCGCCTGATGCGCGTAGATGGCTGTATCACTCGCCGGGAACTCGTGGAAATCGGCCAGATCCCGCGCCACTGCTGGGTCAGAGCGCCGCGTCACTACAGCGCTTCGCACTGGTAGTGACGCGGCAGGCGGCCGGGCCAGTCTGCCAAATCGAACATCATTTGCCTGTTCGGCGCCCTGAATGCACGGTCCACCCTCGGACCAGCAGGCTCGAAACTCCGATCAACGCACCGAACGGGCCAACCGGCCAGCGGAGTGGCGGATAAAAATACGATGATGTTGCGCAGGTCCGCACGGCTGACTTGGAGTTCCATCTCCTTGTCGGCGTATAGGTTTCAATTCCGTCGCTAGACTCTGAGTGCCGGCGGCCATGCGGCGCTGTCGCTGTGGTTCATTCGATCGATCCACTGTTCACGCCGTAGTTGCGACTCGTCTTGCTGGCCCTACCAGCCAGACGTGAGGTGCCATCGGGCTCCGGTACGACGGCCGTGGACAGGTGCGCGGCGCAAATGGGCCGGCCGCCTTCGTCTACGATATCGATAGTCCAGAATTGCATCCGACGCCCGAGCTTCAGCGGGCGGGCCGTCCCGATGATGTTCCCACTGCGAACACCGTTCATATGCGTCGCACTGATATCCACGCCGACGACACCGAAACCTTCGTCACAGGCAAGCAGGCCGCCGACCGAACCGAGTGTTTCCGCGAGGACGCAAGAGACACCGCCGTGCAGCAAACCGTAAGGTTGTTGCGTACGCGGCTCGACCTGAAGATCTCCGCGGACAAAATCCTCGCCGATCTCCGTGATCCGGATGCCGAGCACGTCACTCGCGCATCCCTGCGCCGCGGCGTTAAGTACCGTTAAGTCCACGGGTTTCTTCCAGATATTCATCGTGTGCCGGCTTTCCAGTTCATTGGCATTATCCAGATGGCCCGGTTGGCAGGCTTCCTAAGCCTGCACCGGGCCACCCCTTTCAGACCGCATCATCTTTAGCCTAGCGGGTGTTACCGAAGAACAAGCGATCCAATGATGCGTGCCCGGCGCCGCTGATAGCCAGTGAAACCGATGCGGCCAGCAAAGCCAGGCCGAACTCGTAGCCGTTGTTGCTGAGGAACAGGCCGTTGCCGGCGTGTGCTGCAAAGATTGCGACGACCATAGTAAAGGCCAGTACCGCAGCGGCCGGACGTACCAGCAGACCGACGATCAGGGCCAATCCACCAAAGAACTCGGCGCCGCCGGCGAGAAGGGCCATCAGGTAGCCGGGCTCCAGGCCGATCGAAGCCAGCCACTGGCCGGTGCCCTCAAGGCCGTAGCCGCCAAACCAGCCGAACATCTTCTGCGCACCATGGGCGATAAAGATAATGCCGACCGGAATACGCAGGGCGATGGGGCCCCATCCTGCCTCGCTTGCAATGAGGCGCTGTAATTGTGTTTTGAACATGGAACTCTCCTTCTTCTGTGCCCCAAAGGCACCCACTTGTGAAGTAACTGTGACGATCATTGGGAGTCTTGCCTCCAGATCGTTAGCGGCTGCGACGCCATGCCGCTGCCTAGAGTACACCGTAATTGCTGCGCAAGGTGAGATAAACATGCTAAATTGAGATGGACTGGACCGAATTCGTGAACAATGGATCGATTCCTCGAGATGAAGACTTTTGCTGCGGTGGTCGAAGCCGGCAGCTTCGTCGGCGCCGCGGATGTGCTCGGGCATTCCAAGGCCGCCGTGTCTCGTTACATAAATGAGCTCGAATCACGCCTCGGCGTGCGGCTGCTGCACCGAACCACGCGGCGCCTGTCCCTGACCCCTGAGGGCGAGGTGTTCTTGCGTCGCTGCCGGGACTTGCTGGCCGATCTCGACGACGCCGAGGCCGAAATCACCTCGAAAAGCGACACCGCACGCGGTCTGCTGCGGATCAACGTGCCGGTGACTTTCGGCATTCGTTGCCTGGCACCGCTATGGGGGACCTTTCGCGATCGCCACCCGGAGGTGCGCCTCGACATTACGCTCGTCGATCGACTGGTCGACCTGGTTGAGGAAGGCTACGACCTGGCGATTCGCATCGGGAAGCTGAGCAGTTCGAGTTTGGTCGCCAGGCGGCTGGCGGCTACTCGCCTGCTGGTCTGTGCGTCTCCTGACTACCTGGCCGAGCACGGTACTCCGGCACACCCGAGCGAACTCGCCGATCACGCCGTTATCGGTTACAGCTACTGGTCGGCCGGCGATGAGTGGACTCTGGAAGGTCCCGATGGGACGGTCACGGTTCGGACACGCGCGAGCATCTACACGAACAACGGCGATACCTGCCTCGCGGCGGCGCTGGCGGGACAGGGCATCATCCTGCAACCGGACTTCGTCGTTGGCGAGGACATCGAATCGGGCGCGCTGGTGGAGCTCTGTCCTGAATACACCGCAGGCGAACTGGGTGTGTATGCCGTCTATCCCTCGCGCCGTTTTCTTGCGCCGAAGTTGCGAGTGCTTATCGCGTTTCTGACCGAACACCTGGGTCAAACACCCGCCGACTGACCGCACACTGCCGGGCCACGATTATCTCAATTGCTGGAACAATGCATTCCAGTTTGGCCCGTTTAACTAATCCGATTGATTCAATAAGCTGTTTCTCGTTGACAGACTTTTTACAGGCATTCAATCGGAGGCGAAATCATGCTGGTCAATGGACAATGGAAAGCGAAGTGGGACCCGGTGCAGTCGCAAGACGACGTGGGGCGGTTTGTTCGGCAGGATTCCCAGTTCCGCAACTGGATCACGCCTGACGGCAGCCCGGGTCCGACCGGTACGGGCGGGTTCGCCGCAGAACCCGACAGATACCATCTATACGTTGGGCTCATCTGCCCGTGGGCATCACGCGTGCTGATGGTGCGCGCATTAAAGGGACTCGAGGACCTGATCTCGGTATCCGTTGTCAATCCGTCGTTGACCGACGAGGGTTGGCGCTTTGGTGATTTCCCCGGTGCCGACAGCGACGACGTAAACGGTGCAACGTTCCTGCACGAACAGTACACGCGGGTCGATCCGTCATTTACCGGCCGTGCCACGGTGCCCGTACTGTGGGACAAGCAAACCGGCACGATCGTCAACAACGAGTCGGCCGACATCATCAGGATGCTGAATACCGCGTTCGATTACTTGACCGATTCGACAGTCGACCTCTACCCGGCGGAACTCGCCGCGGAGATCGATGAGCTCAACGATGAGCTCTACAGCAAGCTCAACAACGGCGTTTACCAGGCCGGTTTTGCAACGACCCAGGCCGCTTACGAGGAAGCCTACGCCAACGTTTTTGAAATGCTCGATACGCTGGAGCAGCGACTCGCCGACGAACGCCGGTACCTGTTCGGCCCGGCGTTGACCGAAAGCGATATTCGCTTGTTCGTCACGCTGGTTCGTTTCGACCTCGCGTACTACGGGCTCTTCAAGTGCAACCGCAACCTGCTGGCGCAGATGCCGAATCTTTCAGCGTACGTGCAACGCATCAGGTCGTTGCCCGGCATCGATGCGACGGTTAACTCGACCCATATCAAGCACGGCTATTACTCGATTCAGGCGCTGAATCCCAACGGGATTGTGCCGCTGGGTCCGGCATAGCCGTTCTTCAACCCTAACCACACAGGAGTACCAGAAATGAAAGTACTGGCAATATCCGGGAGTCTGCGAAAACAGTCCTACAACACGGCCTTGCTGCAGGCAGCGAGAGACGTTGCGCCAAAGGGAATGGACATTCAATTTGCGGACATCACAGCCGTCCCGGCCTACGACTCCGACGTCCAGGCCGCCGGATTTCCTGCAGCCGTCATACAGCTGGCGTCGGCGATACGTGAGGCCGACGGCGTTTTGATTGCGACCCCGGAGTACAATTACTCGATTCCCGGCATTTTGAAAAATGCCATAGATTGGGTCAGTCGGGTCGACGAGCAGCCGTTCGATGGCAAGGCCATCGCCATCGTCGGTGCATCGATGGGCAATCTTGGTACTGCGCGAGCGCAGTATCACTTGCGGCAGATTTTCGTGTTCCTGAACGGTCTCGTCATGAATCGTCCCGAAGTCTTTGTTGGTGCGGCTCATGAGAAGTTTGATGACGATGGTACGCTGATCGACTCGGAGACCGGGGAGTTTCTCGCCGGCTTCATGAGACAGTTTGCGGTGTGGATTGAAACGACGAAACCCGTCGCGCGGGTAAGCGCGTGACAGGTTCCGATTTTCGGGAAAAGGATT
>DDIP01000255.1 GCA_002338605.1 Proteobacteria bacterium UBA1847
ACGGCTGGCGAGTGCGTTAGAACGATATACGTGGCGTGGCGCAGACTATGCTTTGCCTGTAACCGAGGTGCTCGCCGGCATGATGCGCAGTGTCGGAGTTGATGCCGAGCGAATTCGTGTCATACCAAACGGCATTAATGTCAAGCGATTCGGAAATGTGCCGTCGCGGGACGAAGCGAAAGCGAGGCTCGGCCTGGACGGAAAGTTTGTTCTCGGCTTCGCAGGTTTTGTACGTGAGTGGCATGGTCTTGAGCGAGTGCTTGAGTATCTGGCTTCCGCCGGAGACCGCAATTTACATTTGCTACTGGTTGGGGATGGGCCGGCAAAGGACAACCTGGTAAAAAAGGCGGATGAGCTCGGCATTGCAAATCAGTTCACAATCACCGGTATCATCGACAGAGAACGTGTTGCTGCGTACCTGGCCGCATTCGATATTGCGCTGCAACCCAAGGTGGTCGCTTATGCTTCACCATTGAAATTGTTTGAGTACCTGATGCTCGGTCATGCGATCGTTGCGCCCGCAACTCCAAACATCATGGAGATTCTGGTAGATGGTCAAAACGCGTTGCTGTTTGCGCCGGATTCGGAGGCGGAATTTTGTGACCAGATCAGGCGTCTGCATCGTGATCGTGAACTGGGCGAGAAGCTGGGTACGAATGCCAGAGAAACAATCCAGGTTCTTGGTCTGACGTGGACGCAAAATGCGAAGCGAGTGTGCGATCTGTTCGAGAGTCTTGGTGTTGTCGATGCCAGTGCGGACCCATCTGACCGACGTTCGACATGAACAAGTCCGGTTTTGATCGCGTAGCACGGCAATTATTGAAGGAGTTTTCGTGGCGAAGAATCTGATTATCCTGACGTATCATCGCGTGCTGGATGCGCCAGATGCGTTGCAGCCGGGGGAGATTTCAACGGATTTTTTCGCGGACCAGATGCGATGTTTATCGAGGTATTTCAATGTGTTACCCTTGCTCGACGGGTGCCGGCAGTTGTCGGGAGGAACCCTGCCTCCACGGGCTGTCAGTATCACCTTTGACGATGGGTATGCTGACAATTATCGAAACGCCTGGCCGGTGCTGAAGCAGTTCGATCTGCCGGCGACGGTCTTTGTTGCCACCGGGTTTCTTGATGGCGGGCGAATGTGGAATGACACGGTTATTGAGTGTATTCGCAGGATTCCCGGAACCGAGATTGACTTGCGAGACCTGGGTCTTGGTTGTCATGTAGCGAAAGACGATGCACAGCGGGTTGCTGCCATTCACGACGTGATTCTTCGTCTCAAGTATCTGGAACCTGGCGTGCGTAACGCCAAAGCGGCGACGCTCGCCGAGAAGGCCAGCAGCCCCGTACCGGACGATCTCATGCTCGAGATACGCCAGGTGAAAGAGCTGAGTCGGTCGGGAATCGAAATCGGTGCCCACACAATCACGCACCCCATTTTGAGATCGACGGAAATTGGGACGGCCAGGGAAGAAATCGTTGGTGGAAAAAGACGGCTGGAGGAAATCGTAGGCAGCGACGTTCGTTCGTTCGCCTACCCGAACGGTAAACCCGGCGTTGACTATGATCCCGCGCACGTCGAACTGGTTAGAGAAGCTGGCTTTGAGTGTGCAGTTTCGACGACTCACGGTGCTGCAACGGCATCCAGCGACATATGGCAACTACCCCGAATCGGGCCGTGGGCAGAATCAACGTTGCGTTTTGGCCTGCGAACGCTCAGGGCCACGTTTTAGGCCGATTGCCAAACGGCAATTAGTGCTGATAGCGAAAAAACCAGGTTGCATGGCGACCGTCCTCGGACGCATGCAGCCAAAAGCCATTGTTAACGGGATCGTATCTGAATCGACCAAAAACATAGCTGCTATCCGTTGGTCGCACGTCGGGGCGAATGGTTTCCCACTGCTCGGCAGATACGTCGTAGATCCAGATGGTGCCGCCGAAGTAGACTGCCAGAACATCATTCTTCGTGTCGTAAGCCAATCCCGGGCCGTTGTTGGATTCCCCATTCGGGCCACTGCCTTTCGGCTGCAAAGATTGCCATCGACGACCGGGGATGTCGAATTCCCATAGAGTATGGTTGACCTCGTAATTGCCGCCAAAGTAATACAGCTTGCTGTGTGTGGGATCGTACTCAAGCGTGCCTTCAATGCTCCACGGCGGATTACCTCGCGTTGAAAGTTTCCGCCAGGTGTTTTTCTTTGGGTCATACGACCAGGTTTCCTGCAACACTTTGGCAAACAGGATCCCATCGCGACTGGAATATGCTGACGCACCGGACCCGGCAACCTCATTTGGGGATGGGTTTTTGCCGTTGTATAGAAAGGTCCATGCTGCATCGGCGAAATTGAATACCCAGGTATCCATGCAGCGGTTACACCATGGTGTTTGCGAGTCACCCCACGTGTAGCCGCCCCATGCCACGGCGCCGTAGCCGTTGACGTACTCCAGTTGATCATAGGAATGGCGTGACATTGGTCTTGCGTCGGCGATTCCTTCGCCGGCTGGATGGAATAGTGCACCCGGGTAGTTTTCATTGTCATAGTTATTATACGCGCCCTGGTCAGCGCCGTTATACGGCGGATCAGTCACCACGTCGGCCGGATACATTTCACGCCATTTCAATGCAGCGATATCGAAGCACCAGACTTCATTGCCCGAATAGTTATAGTGTCCGCCACCGAATATGCAGAACTGGTGCGCGTCGGGGTCGTACCACCCACCGGAGTACGCCAAAATACCGAGCGGCGCCGTAACGCCTCCCAGGTCCACGAGCATCCACTTCCTGTCAGGAAGGTCATTAAGAAGGTCTGTTGGCCGATGTTCTGCAACGGCCGGCCCGACGTTCGTGAGCAGCAGCAGCACGGTCCATATCGTGAACCGGTAACTGATCAGAGTCTTGCTGTTAATGGTCGCCAACTTCGTAGTGAATCGCATGAGCCTTAAACCAAAGTTCCAGAGCCATTAGAACCCAAATAAACTCGCCATAGTAGTGAGCATTCTCTGAACGATGCAAACGAATCAACTCGTCAAGGTACTCGCGTCGGACAATGTTGCGTTTGCCAATGTCCGAAAGACAATCATAGGCGAGTTCCTGCAACGGCTGATGCGATTTCATCCACAAGCCGAATGGCAATCCGAATCCATGCTTGGTCTTGCGAAGGACCTCTCGAGGCAAATAGGATCGCATCGAGTGTTTAAAGAAGTGCCGCAGGCGAAATCGGCTAATCTTCATGCCTGCGGGAACGCGATTCGAGAACTCCACGATGTCATCGTCGAGGAAAGGGAACAGCACGTCTACGCCCGCGAGATCGCACATCGATACAACCTTTCGCAGGTCGTTATCGGCAAGCGTGAACTTCCAGTCAAGTTGTAGCATCCTGTTGAGCATTGTCGATGCACGTGACGCGAAATACGTTTCCCGTAATGCTTCTACTGGAGACTGCACTCGAATTGAATTCAGAAAATCCGGATGTAATATGTCGCCAACAGGTGTTCGGTTAAAGTAGTTGTAGGTTTCCAGACGTTCTGGCATAGGCACCTTGGCTTGTTGCACATAACTTTTTAGCTTCCGTGTTGGCAGGAAGCGGTCGGCGCCCTTCCAACCCAATGCCAATGGCTCGATCACACCGTTTCTGATAATGTGCGGAATTCGATCGTAGATCGAAAAAATTTGTTGGGTTACGTAACGCACGTTGCCCCCGAACAATTCGTCTCCGCCGTCACCGCCATACAGGGTTTTAATGCCGTTGCTGCGCGCCATGCGTGCGCAAAAGTACACCGGAACAACTGATGAATTGCCAAACGGCTCGTCGTACGCCTTCGCAATGTCAGGCAGAATATCGACAACATCCGATGGAGTGACGATGTACTCGTTGTGCTTTGTTTGAAAATGGTCTGCCGTTATTTTCGCAAAGCTTGTTTCATCGTAGCCTTCCTCCTGAAAGCCGATCGTGAATGTTTTCGCGGGTGGATTCAGTTCCGACATTACGCCGGATATGGTTGAACTGTCGATCCCACCGCTCAGGAAACATCCGCTGTCTTCATCAGGGGCATGTCTTCGGATCGAGTTGCGCATGAGGTCATGCAGTTCTTCTTCAAGCAGGCGGCGATCGGCGGGACCGCTGTCAACGAACTCGGGAGACCAGTATTGTCGCTGTGTCAGGTTGCCATCCGCGTAAACGATGTACTCACCCGGCCGAAGTTTCTGTTGTTGCTCGAAAATCGATCGAGGGCTGGGAACCATATGAAAATACAGGTAGTCGAATACGGCCTGGTCACTGATGCGAGCAGGGAACAGGTTGTCATGATGCAATTGACCTGCGTTGGTTCCGAACACAAGCCCGACCTCTGGACGGCAAGAGAAAAACATCTGTGCGATTCCCATCCGGTCAATGGCGAGGATGGTGCGCTGTTCGTGGCTGTCGATAAGCGCAAGCGAAAATGTGCCTCGCAAATAACCCAGCATATCGGTGCCGTATCGGCGACAGGCGCTTGCAATCGATGTGGCGAAGCCTGATTTCCGGCTTTGCTCTTCAAGTTCATCGTTTGCCCAATAGGCTCTGCCGCAAATTGCACCGACAAGGCCATCGCCACGAATGAGGCATTGTCCTGCCGCGGGCCCGGATATTGCTATTCCGGATGACTCCTGCGCCTCGATGAGTGGTGGCGATGATGCATCCGTGCCGGGGCGGCCGGACATGCTGCTGAGGCTTTCACGAATGCCCTTTGACGGCGAACTGGTCGTGGCAAGGCCGAGAAACGTGTTTTTCATATCATCTAACCTAAAAAATGCAGTCGAATGCTCCGGCTCGATGCGCAAATTCGCAATCAATTAAGTCACAGATTTGACAATAATGTGATGCGACGAAGGCGATCGGGTTTGGCTTCCAAATACAGGTTGGTGAGACGTCACCGTGTAAATGGCGTCTCGGGATAGTCCAAGGTTACCGGAAAATCAATGGCTTCAGTGCATTTTCCCAAATTGTCTTTAACGATTGAAAAATCGCAGAAGTGTGAACCGGTCGACGTTATTGGAGGCCGCGTCAGCCATAGCGTTCAGCCGATTTTCATGTCTGTATTTGGAGACAGTTGCAGCATGTTTTTTTTTGTTTATAGTCGTTTTACTGCTTACATAATCGAAGTTGCGCCGAGAACCTTTTAGCGCGTATTTCGAGAAGTGGACAGCACTGTTTAAAGGCAAACTCATCGAAAGGTGGGGACGCAAAACTACCGGTCTAAGGGAGTCAACCTAAGACGGCGGAGTTGCCAGTGACGGCCGATTCTATCCGTACTTTAACCCGGTGCATCGCCAAGCCTGCCTTCACGTCGTCTAAACAGGATGGTCATAAGCCCACGAGCAGGGCGCTGTCATTCTGTAATGGAATTGATCGTACTGCCCAATTGGACCGCTTAAGAACAGAACTCAGGCACTGACTTGTGGTTCTCTGGATACACTGGATGCAAAAAATGAAATTGGTGGATCTCAAACAACTGGTCTTCTCGTTTAGCGCCATTGTCTGGCTGTTTGCGATTTGTGAATCGGTCAACGCCGCAGACATTGCGTCGGTTTCGATAGATAGCGAATCGAGCAGCGCCCAGAACAATGTACATGTCACTTTTGGCCACGTCTTCGCTCAGGGCGAGGTCGTGGATCCGGCGGTCCTTGGTGCACGACTGGCGGGCGGTGCAGTAGTTCCGCTGCAAGTTGATGCCAAAGCAACTCACGCC
>DDIP01000061.1 GCA_002338605.1 Proteobacteria bacterium UBA1847
CCTGAAATACGACGCGCGGCCGATCGTGTCGCCGAAGTGCTGCTCAACCGTCCTTTGGTCGATGTTGCTTTTGCATGCGATGCTTTTCCGCATCTGCAAGTTGCCGCGAATGGATTGATTGGGCAGTCAGTCAAGCGGGTTGACACGCGCGGGAAAGCCATGTTGATACGCTTTAGCGGCGGACTAACGATGTACTCGCACAATCAACTGTACGGTCGTTGGGTAACGGCTGCGATCGATGAGGTACCACCGTCCACTCGAACACTGAGGGTTGCTTTGGGAACGGCTACTCATCGAGCATTGCTGTACAGCGCATCGGATATTGCACTGTTTGATGAGATGGAGCTCAGCACCCACCCGTTTCTAACGCGCTTGGGACCAGATATTCTAGATCAACAACTGACAACCGGTCAGATTGTCGAGCGCGCGCGCAGCCGCGAGTTTCGCAATCGAAATTTCGCGGCACTGCTGCTTGATCAAAGCTTTCTGGCGGGAGTCGGCAACTACCTACGCTCAGAAATCCTCTTTGCGGCTGGCATCAGCCCGTGGAGTACACCGACACAACTCACGACAAAACAGCTAGTAGCAATAGCGCGCCAGGCTTTACAAATCTCTCAACGCAGTTACCGCACTGGCGGTATTACCAACCCGATGCGTCGGGCGGCGGAAATCCGTAGGCAACTCCGTCAAAGCGGTGAACCACCCACACTAGAGAGCTATCGTTTCGCTGTGTTTCGGCGCGAGGCTGCACCGTGCTACGCGTGCCGACAACCGATACGAAAAGTGAGCGCGGCCTCGCGGCCACTGTTCTACTGTGCAGCCTGTCAGGGAGTGTGTGCTTAGTCGACGAGAGCTTGCGAAGCAATTCCAACTTGGGGCTTAACCCCACTATCGCAGGCCTGCATCCCGTGACCGCACATGTCTACAACCTGGGTCTGAGTGGCGCCGAAATACTCGCAACCGAAGTTATAGCCACCAATCGCCACGCAGACGATGTCGGCTTAACGGCATTTCTGAGATGCTAACAGGCGAAGCACATGCGGAAAACAATTCTCATTTATCGTGGCACAAATGCAATTGCACTTGTTTACTGACGACCGTCTACCGGTCAGGCTCGCGAGAAAAGCAGTATTGCGTCTCGCCAATAATTGCCGCCAGTGAAGCGGAACATTCAGCACTTCGTGACGCAGCCGGGAGGTTGCAGTTGTATGTTGCCGCTTCGTTTTCGGACAACGGTAGTGGTGCCGATGAGGCACTCAATGTCGGATTTCGGTGGCTGAAAAGGCCTTGGGGGACAATTCAACCTCAGCCGTTTCGTTGGTCGTCGTCCTCCCCGGCATCAAGGTTGGAAACACTGGGATAACTGTCCGAAACCGCGATACCGCTTGGCGCGAGTCCCTGGTCAGGTTGCCGGAGCTTTGTTCGAGTGTGCAGTCGGGAAAGCACAGTAAAGGACCAATTGCGAACCATTCTTAAGTTACGCTCGCGTGCCCAAGCGATTGATTGTCTTTGCTTTTTCGGTATTTTTCTTGATTGTCAGCATGCGACGAAAGACCATCAGGCTTCCGATGGGGAGGAGTCCGGCCGCATTCAACTTGCATTGCACGAGCTCGTTAAGTACCGGCAGGTCCCTGCAAGGGCGCGTCCGGCAAGGGCTAAAACTTGGTTATCTAGGTCACGCTCGAAACTTTTCCGAGACAGTATGAATTCACGAAAGACATAGCTCAACTCGCCGAATTTCGTGATATATTATAGACCATACATGATATATCAGGTGGGGTCGGTCAGATTATTCAGGGCTGTTAGGTGCTGAAGACAGACGGCGGACAAGTCTCATTGAGTAAGAGGAGCAGTCATGACAAACACACAATGGTTTGCTGAAATCGCAGGCCGCAACGTCACGGCGTTTGGGTTTGTGAGAATTTTGTTGGCTTCAGCAGTGGTTTTTTCCGGTTCCACTGCGTTAGCGGGTGATGTTGTTGGCGTCGTCAGCAACTCGAGTCTCGATCGCTATGTCGAAGGTGCGACAGTCATTGTTCAGGGCCAATCAAAGCGCACGACAACCGATCGCTTCGGCCGTTATGTCATACGTGATGTCGCTTCCGGTCAGGTTACGCTCGAAATCAGCGCCGGCGGATTTCAGAAACAGACAGCCAGCGCGCAGGTTCCACAAACCGGATCGGTGACGGTCAATGTCGATCTAAGCTCCTCGTACGATAAGATGGAAGAAATCGTGGTGACGAGTTCACGCATTTCGCAGCTATTGGCTTTGCAACGGAAACGGTCAGCAGAGAATATTCTTGATGCAGTGTCTGCAGATACCGTTGGCAAGCTCCCTGATTTCAATGCGGCCGAAGCGATCCAGCGTTTGCCGGGTCTGTCGGTCGAACTCGATCAGGGTGAAGGGCGCTATCCGATTATTCGCGGTATTGATTCGAACTTGAATAACGTGACTATTGACGGAAATTCAGTGGGTGCGCCCGAAGGCAGTGGGCGGCGAGTTGCGCTCGACGTTGTTCCTTCCGACCTCATCTCAGTTGTTGAAGTTGTTAAAGCAGTGACGCCGGATCTCGATGGCAATGCTGTCGGTGGCAATATTAATATAATTACTCGAAGCGCATTTGACTCACCCGAACCATTCGCATATATCAGCGGACGTGTAGGCTATAACGATAAAAGTGAGCGGGTGCCCTATGGTGGAAGTGCAGTTTGGGGCTCCAAACTCGGCGCAACGGATAATGTCGGCGTTGTTCTCGCGGCCAGTTACTACAACCGTCGTTACAATACAAATCTGATCGAAGGCAAGAGCTGGGCCGAATTTTCGGCTGGAAATTTTGCACCGGAAGGCTATGCGATCTATGACTACGACATTGAGCGTGAGCGAATCGGGCTGAACGCAAATATCGAATACCGGCCATCGGACAGCTCCCTGTTGTACGTTCGTTCGATTTTCAACGAATTCACTGATCATGAACGTCGTGACCAGATGGATCTGGATGCAGCGCGCGGCACTCAGACTGCAATTTCGGATACAGTTGTGCAAAACTCAGGAGGTCGTGCGACTCGGGAATACCGACAGAACGATCAGACGCAACAACTTACGAACGTGTCCTTCGGCGGTGAGTTGACGCGAGACATTTTCGACTGGAGCGCGAGCTACACGTATTCACACGCCGAAGAAATTACACCGCGGCGAATCGACTGGGAATACCGGTCAGGTGGAAACGCGTTCCCAAATACGATTGACGTATCGCAAGAATACCCTCTCGTCGATGCGGGAGCAGCGATCATGGATCCTGCGAATTTTGATTTTCGACGTACTCGCAGACGCACCGATGGTATTGAAGAAGATATCAATACTTTCCAGGGTGATCTTAAAATTGATATGGAGTTTGGGCAGCACTCCGGCTACCTGAAGTTCGGCATCAAATACGGCTTGCGCGACAAGTTCCGTGACAGGACCAATCAGAACTACACGGGTGCAACTGATTTCACGCTTGCCGATACGGGCTTGTTCGGTCCCGGCCCGAGTGATTTCATTGATAGTCTGCATCCCTTTGGCCCAATTCTGGACTTTGAGGGGCATGAGGCACTATTCGTGTCTAACCCCGGCATGTTCGAGCTCGATGCTGAAGGCTCTGCCGAAAACTCAATTGCGACGGACTATAGTATCGAAGAGGACATCCTGGCCGCGTACGGAATGGCTAGTGTGGACATTGGTAGCTGGTCTGTTCTGGGTGGTGTCCGTGTCGAACAGACGGAGGCTGACTACGATGCCTTCTTCATTGATTTTCCACCGGCGGATCCGCTGAACCCCGCAACACCTATCTCGGGATCGACAGATTATGTCGATGTACTGCCCAGCCTGCACGTGACCTACCGCCCGAACGACAATATTGTAGTGCGCGCAGCCTATACGAATACGATTGGTCGCCCGGATTACGAAGATGTTGTACCGACCCTGGAAATTGAAGATGAGGTCGGTTCGTCCGGCAACCCAGCACTCGAGCCATTCGAATCGATGGGGCTCGACGCGTCGTTTGAGTACTACTTCGAACCTGCTGGCATTGTTTCGGTTGGGGTCTTTTACAAAGATATCAAGAACCCGATTTTTACGCGCCGCACTGATAATGTTGTTATCAACGGCATTCCTTTACTCTCAGTCAACAGGCCGGAAAATGCAGATAGCGGTAGCTTGTTAGGGCTTGAGCTGAATCTCGAACGCCAGTTTGTCAATCTGCCGCAGCCATTTGATGGGCTGGGCGCATCGGTCAACCTGACATTCATCGATTCTGAGGTAAATGTTTTCGGTCGCGAAGCGGATAACCTGCCATTCATTCGCCAGCCCGATACCATTGGCAATCTTGCTGTCTTCTACTCCGTCGGGTCATTCGAGGCACGCGTCGCATTGACCTATCGCGACGCCTATCTCGAAGCAATTGGTGGTGATTTCGATGAAGATATTTACTTCGATGAGCGCACACAGATTGATCTGAAACTGTCCTACAACGCAACGGACAACCTATCATTCTTCGGGGAGCTTCAGAACATTAACGATGCCACGCGTGGTGAATACCAAGGGGTACCGAGTCGGCTGGCGGCTGACGAACTTTACTCCTGGACCGCACTGTTTGGCGCCAGTTATGCGTTCTGATTGAATAGTATGGAGGGCACGATCTACGTCCGTAATTCCAGAGTTACGGACGTAGTCAGGCTGCTTCATTGAGCAAAACGCTCCTTTGTGCACTTGCCGTTGTTGTCGCCTGCGCTCCTCGACAGACGCAGGCCCAGCCCTTAGTCAGCAATATTGCGATCCATATCAATCGGCAGGACGGCGGTGAACCGGCGCCAATCCAGCGCCGGTATGAGACTTTGATTCGCTCTGCTGCCAAAGGCGATGAGATCGTTCTGTTACAGAAATACTTTCGAAACGAGGTTTTGAATCGTGCGATTGTGGATGCCGAACGTCGCGGCGTGAATATTTTGGCAATTTACCGCGATGAGTTTCATCCGCGGTGTGAGGACCTGATTTCACCGGATGATTCAATTGACTGTGCCGGAATCTTTTTCAGGCGTGAGCGTGTGCACCATAAGAGTATGGTTCTGCATCGGTCGAACGGAAACTCCACGGCCATCATTGGGTCCTACAACCTTCGAGAACGACACGCAACATCCCCTCGTGTGCATACGGCGTTATCTTTCGACATCGAATCCGATGACCTTTTTTTCGCTTTCTACAAGTTGCACGCCGACAAGATTCTCGGGCTTTCTGGCGCTGATAGAACGCATCTGCAAATGGCCACCGAAGGTGGTGGGTCGATATCCTTCACGTTCCATCCGAGTGAGCGCAGACCATTGACCGATTTTTTGCAAGCGATTTCAAGGTGTGACGGGCCATTGTGGCTTTCTTATTATCGAGTAACGGCTGACGCGGTTGGCAAACCCGTCGTTGATCGGCTGGGGCAATTGGTGAAGCAGGGCTGTGATGTGCGCTTTCTTCTGGACCGAGATCAGGACAATCATGCGATAGAACAGCAACTAAAGTCGCGGGGAATCGCCGTGCACTACCCTGATGAGCGCGATGGCAAATTGACTCTTGGGCATAAACTGCTGATGGTTCGTTTTAGTCAGCAGCTGCGGCTTAGCCAGAGTAGTGCGAATATCAATCAGGAAAGCCACGACCGTGATTACAATCTTTCGATACAACTTACTGGAGAGTTTCCGGAAGTGGAGCGAACACTCGAAGAGGAATTCCTGCGATATTGGTGACTACAACAGTGCACCGATCACCATGACGACCGTTGCGGCGACCATGCCTTGTATCGCCGTGCCTGCCGACTGCAACTGGTAACCCTGCTTGACAGTCATTCCGGTGAACTGCGTGACAACCCAGAAATAACTATCGTTTGCATGCGATACCACCATGGAACCGGCACCGATCGCTACGACAGTCAGCGCTCTGGCTTGCTCGGAATCCAGGCCAAGTGACCCCAGCAGGGGAGCAACAATGCTTGCGGTTGTTACGATTGCGACGGTCGATGATCCTTGCGCGGTCTTGATCACTGCCGCCAGGATGAATGGCAGTAGCAAACCATATTCTTGACCCACAGTGCTCGCGCCAACAATATCCGCAATGCCTGAGTCCTGGAGCACACGACCGAAAGCGCCACCTGCGCCAGTGATGACAATGATGAGTGCGGAATTTCGAATCGCCTCACCAAACCAGCCGCTCTCAGAAACAATGTCTCTACTCATCGGCTTCGGCAAGAAAAGTGCAAGCGCGACCCCGATGAGCAACGCAACGGCTGGCTGTCCTATGTTCTGGCAGAGCATGGCAAGTGTGCCTTCGCCGAAGGGTTTGTCTGGCATCAAGCTCACTGAACGGCCGATAATCAGTGTTATTGGAACGACGATCGGCAGGAGTGCCATCCGTACTGACGGCGGCGCGTCTTGAGTAAGTTCAGCCGTCTCGACAGGCTGCTCGTCAGGGACTGAGAGTTGCACCCTGGACACATAGAGATAGACAAAAGCGAGGCCACCGGCCAGTGCTACCAGGCTGACGATCAGTCCCCAAACAATCACCAGCCCAAGATCAGCCTGCATGATGCCTGCTGCTGCAACGGGCCCTGGCGTCGGTGGCACCATGGTATGCGTTGCATACAAACCCAGACTGAGTGCGATAGCCCCGCCGGCGATAGAAATTCCAGCTGTCCTGGCCAGTCCGCGGTTGATCGGGGACAGCAATATGTAACCTGTGTCGCAATAGACCGGCATTGATACGATATAGCCAAGCAGTCCCATCGCGAGCGGAACTCGCCGCGGCCCTGTAATACGCAGCACCGCGGCTGCAATGCTTCCTGCTGCACCGGATCGTTGCAGCAGAGTTCCAATGATTGAGCCCGCGACAATTACGATACCGATATAGGCAATCGTGTTGCCAAAACCGCTATTGATCGCATTCAAAAGCAGATCGAAAGGCATGCCGGTTGCGATGCCATAGCCGAACGACGCGAGTATCAAAGCGACGAAGGGATGTAAGCGACCTAGTGTTGTCGACAAGATCACGAAGCCGATGGTTGCGATCAACGCTACGACATGAAGCATAACAGAAGCCGTGCTGTGTCGATGTTGTTCATCGTCGGAATAATCTTAGACGACTGTCTGTATGGCGGCACGACATTTTGGTGCTGTTCTTCCATGCAGCTTACAGAAAATTTGTTGTAATATATTAAACACACTTTTGCAATCAAACGACGCGTCCCTAACAGAATTGTTGATGGCAGATGCAGGCGCAGCTGAATGGCCGAAGGGGAAAGTAGATAATGGGCCGAATCATCGTCTTTTCGGTGTTGCTGGGTTTAAGTGCTTTTGGGCATGCCCAGACATACGCGGATCTCAAACTAGACTTCGCCAGTCCGCCCGACTCGGCCCGTCCCTGGGTGCTCGGATTTGCGCTGAGCGGTAACTACAGTAAGGCCGGAATTACTGCCGATTTGGAAGCAATGGCGCGCGTTGGCATCGGCGGCATCCTGTTCATGGAAACGGATCAGGGTGTGCCAGAAGGCCCGGTCGCATTTTCCAGCGCGGAGTGGCAAGAGATGATCCAGCATCTCATGGCCGAAGCAAGTCGACTTGGACTTGAAATCAATATGCACAATGCC
>DDIP01000064.1 GCA_002338605.1 Proteobacteria bacterium UBA1847
ACCGCCGCTTCAATCTCAAACCGGATTCCGCTGGCGACGACTATGCCGCCATGGCCGAAGCACTGCGTCGCCGCTATACACGCGTCAAGAAAGGTGAAGTACCTCTGCCGGACGTCCTTTTCGTGGACGGCGGCAAAGGACAGCTGTCGGAGGCCGTGAAAGTGCTCGGCGAATTGGAACTCGACTGGTTGAACGTCGTTGCCGTTGCTAAAGGGCCGTCGCGCCGGCCAGGTGCCGAACAGCTTTTTCGCCCCGGCGATTCGCGACCGATCAGCCTGGCGGCAGACTCATCGGCACTGCTGTTGATCCAGCAAATTCGCGACGAGGCCCATCGATTTGCGATCACCGGTCACCGCCAGCAACGCGCCAAAACGCGTCGTACATCCAAACTGGAGCAGATTCCGGGCCTGGGCCCGAAGAAACGGCGGGAATTATTGCGGCAGTTCGGCGGCCTGCAGGGTGTCAATGCTGCCGGCGTCGATGATCTCATTGAAGTCCGCGGTATTAGCCGAAAGCTGGCGGAAACCATATACAATGCTCTGCATCTTGAAAACTGATGAAAGTCAGGGTGACTTTTGAAACTTAATCTTGCAAACATACTGACGCTGTTTCGAATTGCTGCTATTCCACTTGTGGTCATTTGTTTTTATAGCGCGATTCCCTATGCGCGCCCGATCGCGGCTGTCCTGTTTGGTATTGCCGCTGTCACGGATCTCGTCGATGGCTGGGTCGCAAGGCGCTACGGCCAGACTTCTCGATTTGGCGAATTTCTCGACCCGGTTGCGGACAAGCTGATGGTGTCGATTCTGCTCGTGATGCTGGTGCAGGCAGAATCGAGCTGGTTCGAAGACATCATCGCGATGTTTATTATCGGGCGCGAAATCACTGTTTCGGCATTGCGCGAATGGATGGCGACGATCGGCGAACGAGCCAACGTCAAGGTGTCGACAGCGGGCAAGATCAAGACAACGCTGCAAATGTTCGGCATTGGCTTCATGGTGTACCACAACGAAATGTTCGGCATCCCGATTTACACGGTCGGATTCGTCCTGCTATTGCTGGCTGCCGTCATGACCCTCTGGTCCATGCTTATCTACCTGAAAGCCGCCTGGCCCTTTATAATCAACGATCAGGAGGCGCCGGGCTAAGGCGGGGTGCATTTTGACCTTGACTTGAGCCTGCCACGAGATAGAATCTCGGCCCACCGCGGGAATAGCTCAGTTGGTAGAGCGCAACCTTGCCAAGGTTGAGGTCGCCAGTTCGAACCTGGTTTCCCGCTCCAAATACCTGAAAGGCCACTCAATCGAGTGGCCTTTTTCGTTTACGGCGCTGCGGGAGATTCGTCCGCATGGCCTGCGAGACGACAAAAATCAGTCGTAAAATCCTGCGATTGGGACTCGGACGGAAACCACCTTGCTGAGTCCAGCGATCTCGTCAGTCCAGGCCAGCAGGAGTTCATCGCCACTGCGCAGCAGTTGCGGCACGATGTGTGCCAGTGCGGTGCGGCCCACCGTATAGACGAGGCCAACCTTGCCATCGGAGGTTAGCCCGCGAATCTTGATGGCATAGCTGTCGTCTTTTTCTTTCTCGAGCCAGCTGACGACATAGGAATGCCGGTCGATTGCCGCGACACCGACATGGCCCTGTGGCGACCGGGTCGATACGAGCACTGGTTCCGAGAAAGCCTTGCCGGAGTTCTTCGAAAATGCGGTTTTGACGACAGGCTTGTTGTCGGCGGCGGTGAACCAGGCGATGGCGACGAGATCGTCGCTTGTGTCGATCGCGGGACCATTGACCGGGCAACCGGATATTACCCAGCCATCGTTTGCGATGGCCTCACCCGGTTGCCAGCGACCGTCAGCCTGCCGGGCGAGGTAGATATCACGCACTTCATCCTCGGTGCGGTTTCGATAAACGGCGACGGCACCGTTGTCGGTCAGCGCGACACTGGTCTGGCAGCAGTCGCACACCAGGTCATCGAGCAGCGTCTCGTCAGTAATGCCGCCGTCGCCTGAGACCACGGCTCCCCGCAGCGTCATTCCGCCTTCCGGTGTTTCACGACCGTCCAGCCAGATCATTCCGGTACCGGCCGGTGCCGGATAGGTTGAAACGAAACCGTGCTCCGTCGGTGTGCCATCATCATGCGGACTGGTTGGTTTGCTCCACGATTGGCCGGAGTCGTCGCTCCAGGATGTAAGTACCTGGTAAGCATAGGGCTCGTCACCGGCATAACTCAGCCAGTGTGCCAATAATCGGTCCCGTCCTGTCGGCTGAACGGCGGGCAGGTCAGCCCAGTTTACGAACATTTGCGGATCTGCAACCGCCTCGATCGCGGGTTGCCAGCTACCGTTTGTGTAACGAGAAAACAACAACCTGGGTGGGTCGTCCCCGTGCTCCATCCAGCTCAAAATAACCGTGTCGCGTGGACCCTTAACGAGACGCGGACCGAGGGCCGGTTGACCGGCGGGGACAGACGCTGGCACCGGATCCATGAATACCGGTAGAGGCTTATCGCTGCAGGCGCCAGCGGCAAGTGCTGCGACCAATGCAATTGATATGTAGCGGTGTTGCATACGGTGATTATGCGCCCATTTCGAGTGGACTGCAGGGTCAGTCGCTGTATACTTCGACGCCTGCTCAACGGCGCGGCCCATCGCCGCTTCGTTTGACCGCCGGGGCTAGGTGGCAGAGTGGTCATGCAGCGGACTGCAACTCCGCGTACGCCGGTTCGATTCCGACCCTAGCCTCCATTTTTCCTGCGCTACGCCCGGGTGGCGGAATCGGTAGACGCAACGGACTTAAAATCCGTTATCCGAAAGGGTGTGCGGGTTCAAGTCCCGCCCCGGGCACCAATTTATCCTGCCGTCAGTTGGCGACACAGATCACACATCGAACCACGACTGGTTAACAGTTTTCGATTGAAAACCGCCCATTTGCTGGCGGACGTGGGCAAGGAATGTCAAAACAGATCTTCGACTTTCGGAGAACCGTTATGGCTTCGACAACCAAAGTTTCCGATGATAATGTTGACTATCGTTTGCTGAATCGCCTCAGCAACCTGGTGATCTGTTGCCGTTGCCTTCGCCGGGGCAAAGTGACCCCGGTGCCGCAGGTGATTTCGGATCGACACCGCCTCACCAATGAGTGCCCCGATTGCCGGCAGGAGTCAGTCAGCCGGTACACCAGCAATCGTGCCCTTGGTAAATTGCTGACGCTCACGCGCTAACCACGTGCCTCGGTCGTGCATCGTTCTCGAAGCGATGCGACAATACGCCGATGGCCAAAATGTACTTCTATTACTCGTCGATGAACGCGGGCAAGTCCACCGCACTGCTGCAATCCAGTTACAACTACAAAGAGCGTGGCATGAATACGCTGATTCTCGCGCCTTCGCTCGACGACCGCTACGGTGCCGGAAAGGTAACCTCGCGAATCGGTATCGATGCAGACGCGACGATTTTTCAGAAAAACGATGACCTGTTCGAGTTGATCGAAAACACCGACAAGCAGCAGAAGCTGCACTGCGTCATGGTCGACGAGGCACAGTTCCTGACACGCGACCAGGTATTTGCTCTGGGCGAGGTCACTGATCGGCTTGGTATCCCGGTGCTGGCCTATGGCCTGCGTACGGACTTCCAGGGCGAGCCCTTTGAGGGCAGCAAGTACCTGTTGGCTTGGTCGGACAATCTCAATGAATTGAAGGCAATCTGCCACTGCGGCAGCAAGGCGACAATGGTCGTTCGCCTGGACAGTGACGGCAATGTTGTGACCGAGGGATCGCAGGTCGAAATCGGCGGCAACGATCGTTATGTTTCAATGTGCCGCAAGCACTTCAAGCAGGAATTCTGCGCTTAGGCAACTCAAGTCTGGATGGTTGGCAGATTTTCGCTTGCCGTTGGGAGCAGTGCGGTATTCTCGCGGGCCAGTAAATTGCGCATGTCCTCGAGTGTTTTCATTATCGCCGTGTCATCAAACTCATGACTCGTGACGTCACCCGGCGTCGCATGCGGATCGTGAAACTTGATCCTGTGGTGACCGATCGTAATAACGTCATCGTGTGACAGAACGTGATTGGATACTCGAATTGAATTGACAAACGTTCCGTTGCTGCTGTTCAAATCCATCAAGAACGTGGTCGACGCGTGGCGCACGAGCAAAGCATGATGACGGCTGATAAATCGACTGTTGATGGCGATATCGTTGTGCGCCGAACGACCAAGCAGTATGCGTTTCCTGGTCATTGTCACATCGCTCATAACGCTGCCGTTATTGGTCACGATCAGTCTCGGTGGCGCCGCAGGAACCAGTCTGTCCGGTTCAACATCCGCCTGCACAGTGTCGTCCCAGGTTCCGGGCGGCAGGCTGGGGTGTTCGATGCTGCTCAGTGAGACCGGCAGACTGTGTGATCGAGCAAGCGCCAGCAATGCGACGCGATCCACAATGCCAGGCCAGCCACCGGATGCACGCCAGATATCCTCACAAATGGAATCCGGGAATACGAAAGCCGGGAACTGACTTCCCGCAGCCTGCAGTTTTGCCTGCAAATACTCTTTCGTTTCGGCGCGATTCATTGGGCGCAGGTGGAAATCGTGAACCAGCCGACTGGCAATCGGCGCCATGGCCCTGGCCGTCATCATGGCTTTCAGAGAGCGATCGCTGACCAGGATCATTTTCACAGCATGGCCGGTCCGAACTCTTAGTTCCGCCAGCTCGCACAGCGCTCGCAATGCGCTTGGGTTCAGTTCGTGAGTGTTTTCTATGATGAGTAGCGGCGCCTCGTGTGATGCAGCTTGCTGCAATGCGAAGACACGCAACAAGCCGAGCAGTTCGTTTGCCGAACTCGTTTCAAGGTCGTAGCCGAATTGTCGGAGTATCGAAATCAGGAGCCGGGTCGTATTGAGGCCTTTGCCATCAATGACGGCGATTGCATGGTCGTCCGGCAAAGACTCGACAAAGCCGCGTATCAACGTGGTTTTGCCTGACAGCGGCGGTCCCTGCAGCAGCGACAGGCCGGAGCGGTGCTTCCGGGTATCCGCCAGCATTTCGAGTGCCGCAACTTTGGACGCATAGGTGACGACAGCGAGGGGTTTCCCGTGAGTCGGGAATGGTTGCTCTGTAAGGCCCGCTGTGCCTAAGTCCATAAGTAAAATCCCGCAGACTAAGAAGTCGCGTTAGAATGGTATCGTCAGGTTTCGGTCGGTTTTTTTTAATCGCTGTTGACCGGTTCAATCAGTCTACGATTCGGCCTTTATTCTTGTAAACCGGGAATCTGTAACTCCTTCGAAGTCAGTAATGCACAGACGATTATTCGAATCGCCTATAGGTAAGTGATGTAAATGTCGGAAAAACAGGGAAGTTTGAACTCGAATTTTGCAAGGTCTGTGAACCGCGACAGAGCGTAAGGTATTGACTGCAAAGCTAACAGCCAAAGACTTGACGATGATCCGCGGTGAACGGTGCATATTCAGTCAAATGGAATTTGCGCTAAATCCCGGCGAGCTGCTTTTGCTGCGTGGCCGAAACGGTAGCGGCAAAACCAGTTTATTGCGGGCGATCGCCGGTTTGCTGAGCCTTGAGTCGGGCGAGATTCGCTGGAACGACGTGCCGGTCCTGTCGCAACGCCAGGAGTTTCATGGCTCCATGGCCTGGCTTGCGCATCGAACGGGACTCAAAGGCGATCTGACACCGGGAGAAAACCTGCGCTTTGAGGCTGCGCTGCGGCCCCAATCGAAAGCGTCGGTTTCCGCCATCTATGACCGCCTGGGCATCGCCCGACTCAAGCGTTTGCCGCTACGCCTGTTGTCAGCCGGACAACAACGTCGTGTAGCACTGGCGCGCTTGTTGATGGCCGACGTGCCGTTGTGGTTGATGGATGAACCGTTCACCAATCTTGACAGTGAAGGACGAAAGCTCGTGATCGAGCTTGTCGAGGAGCATCTTTCAGACGGCGGTCTGTGCGTCATGGCCGCGCACCAGGATGTCGAAATCGATGTCCCGGTCAAACAGGTCGATTTCTGATGGCCGGGGACGCACCCAAGATACCGGGCATGCTTGTCGGACTGACCGCGATAACCCGGCGCGAGTTGCTGCTGGCCTGGAAGCGGCCGGGCGACGTCTTGAACCCGCTGTTTTTTTTCGCGATGGTTTGCACTTTGTTCCCGCTGGCGATTGGCCCGAGCCCGGCACAGCTTGCCTTCATTGGCCCCGGAGTCCTGTGGGTTGCGGCCTTGCTCGCGAGCCTGCTGTCGCTGAACTCGCTGTTTTTGTCCGACTACGAGGACGGCAGCCTTGAACAGCTGCTGGTCAGCGCGCAGCCGTTGCCGGTCCTGGCGATCGGCAAGACACTGGCACATTGGGTCATCAGCGGACTGCCACTGGTGCTCATTTCGCCGCTATTGGCGATGACCTACCGTTTGCCGCCTGGCGTGATGGGTGTACTGATGTTGACGCTGTTCCTCGGAACAATAAGCTTAAGCCTGCTAGGCTCGATCGGTGCGGCCCTTACTGTCGGTTTGCATCGCGGGACGGCCTTGCTTAGCCTCCTGATCCTGCCGCTGGCGATGCCTGTTTTATTGCTTGGCGCCAATACAGTGTCGCTCGCGGCCGACAACGAAGCGTATGCAACCGGCATCTGGGCGCTGGCCGCTTACGCGGTTGTCGCTCTGTCGCTGGCTCCCTATGCGACATCGGCAGCATTGAGAATCAACAACGAGTAACATCGCAATATGTGGAAATTTTTTCATCGACTGGCGTCACCGCCACATTTCTATCGCCTCGCTGCAATCCTTATACCGTGGTTGTTGTTTCCCGGGCTGCTGTTGGTCCTGTGGGGAGCTTACAATGGTCTGTTCGTCGCACCCCCTGATTATCAGCAGGGCGATGCGTTTCGCATCATTTACGTTCACGTACCGGCGGCTTACCTGTCGATGATGGCCTACATGTTCATGGCCATTGGCGGCGGAGTCGGCCTGATCTGGCGCATGAAGCTTGCGCACGCCGTCGGTGCGGCTGCGGCGCCGATTGGTGCCGCGTTCACATTCCTGGCCCTGGCGACCGGTTCGATCTGGGGTCGGCCAATGTGGGGCACCTGGTGGGAGTGGGGCGATCCGCGCTTGACCTCGGAGCTGATCCTCCTGTTCCTGTATTTCGGCTACATGGCCCTGCGCTCGGCGATCGACGATACTGCCAAAGCCGACAAGGCGAGTGCTGTTCTTGCCCTCGTCGGCGTTGTGAATGTCGTCATCGTCCATTATTCGGTTGTGTGGTGGAGTTCACTGCACCAGGGGCAGACAATATTGCGAGAAGGCGGACCGGCAATGGACCCGGAAATGTTGTGGCCGCTGTTGGCAATGATCGCCGGTTTCACATTGATCTTCGGCGCGTTGCTTGCCCGCCGTATTCGAACC
>DDIP01000377.1:0-6152 GCA_002338605.1 Proteobacteria bacterium UBA1847
CATATCTCTTCTGACGGCGGAGCGGTGATGACACGCATGCCTGATTCTATGACTGTCGTACATGCCCGAAGGCGTTCGCCCTGCGCCGTCCACATCCAGCAATCCTGACAGGCTCCCATCAGGCAAAATCCCGCTCTGGAGCCATCACCGAATTCCGAGAGTCGCAGCGTCGATTTATTGGTAAGGACAGCGACGATCAGTGTATCCCCTTCCAGAGCGCTGCATGGTTCACCGTCTATTTCAAAATCGATTCGTTTCCGATCCATCGCAGCGATTCTGACAAAGCGGCCTGCCATCTTTTACTCTCCTCGCCTTCGCTCAACAAGCCTAGTGTAAGTCACTGGCTACGGCATAAGCCGCTGGCTTATTCGCGGCAACAACAAAAGATACCTAATCTGCTTTCGAGAATGGCATGAAATTAGCGACTTATCTGTTATTTCATAATCAGTGATGCGCGATCAGGTGCTCAGGAAATCGAGTATTGTCCTACAGCTTGTGTCAGCGACAGCAGGTGATCGGCACTGGGAAGCGACCGGAGATGATCTGATCATGTCTCGAAAAGCGGCGGCTATTGACGACCTGGTGCCTCCCCTTGTGTCTTTCCGGCGCGACATTCATGCCCACCCCGAACTGGCTACAACGAACGTCGGACCGCCGCCAAAATCGCAGAAGCGCTACTCGACCTCGGGCTGGATGTTCACAATGGCATCGGCGGAACCGGTATTGTCGCATCTCTCAAAGTCAGGAATTCGGCACGTACGATCGGCCTGCGGGCTGGCATGGATGCACTTCCGATCGAGGAGGATACCGGCCTTCCGTATGCAAGTCGCAACCCGGGTGTCTTCCACGGATGCGGCCATGACGGTCATGTGACGATGTTACAGAGGCTACGTTGAACCGCGGCCAATTTTCGATTCCGACTATACCTTTCCCAGGACGTCAGACGATTCGGGCGCATACGTACCATCCGGGTGGACGGGGAGCTGTCCTGACACATAAACCAGCCCATTGCACACAGTAGCCTGCTCATAGTGGCCGCCTGGCCTGGAAGACTTATCGGTTAGGACCGTCGCGACCCAGGTAGCAAAATCGTCGTGCATCACCAACCCCGGAACCGCGGCCATTCGGCCTCGATGAATTGGCTACCATCTCGCACAACGTGGTAGGTGGCGTGCTGAGCCCCAGTGGCGCAGGCGTGATTGGGCAAGATACGAAGGCGTGTGCCGATGGGCAGGTCCGGGAGACCGGCTGTTGATCCAGCACGCACTGCAACAACGCCATGTTCCTGGTTGGCGTCTACCATGATCAGGTCACCACAGGGACTGCCATGTACGTCGCACACCAGGCCATACCCTTGGTCGACTCTCTGTTTGGCGGTGCCGCGGTCCCTGGACATCGCCATCCAGCCAGCATCAACCAGGACCCAGCCCTTTCTCGGCTGGTGGCCAATGACCGTCGTCAATACGGATAGTGCAATATCGTCTACCTGGCAAACGTCGAGACCAGCCATCACCAGATCAAAGAATACGAACACGCCAGCCCTGACTTCTGTGACGCCCGTGAGGTTCCGACTGAAATGCGCGGTAGGTGTTGACCCGACGCTGACAACAGGACAAGGTAAACCGGCGGCTCGCAGCGTACTTGCCGCCAGAACCACGGCTGCGCGTTCTTCCTCCGCACACTGCTCAAGCGCCTTGCTACCGCGGGCACTGTAACTGCCGCCCGCATGGGTGAGGACACCTCGAAGTTCGGCGCCGTAATGGCTGAGTGCGTTGCCGATTTCGATCAGGCGCGCGGATTCGTCCGGCAGGACACCGGAACGATGACCGTCGCAATCGATCTCGATCAGGGCCGGGATACGTGTACCTGACTTGCGAGACGCGTCGCCAACCAGTCGTGCTTGTTCGACGGTGTCCAGAATGACCGTGAGGTCCACCCCCGATGCGCGCAACGCGACAACCCGATCGAGTTTTTGGGGTGCGATACCTACAGCGTAAAGGATGTCGCGCACATCCGCGGCAGCGAACTGTTCGGCCTCCTTCAGTGTAGATACCGTCGCCGGTCCCGCATTGCTGGTCATGAGACAACGCGCCACTTCAACTGACTTGCCGGTCTTGAGGTGAGGCCGTAGTTGGACACCGAGAGCTGCCAAGTGCGACTTGAGTCGATTGATATTGCGGTCCATACGGTCTGCATTGAGTATGAGGCTTGGCGTGTTAATCGTTTGTAGCGTAGGTTGCGGCGACACGGCTGATTCGACCATCTGTCGTCCCTCCTGGCCTTCGGGGTTTCTGGCGGGCTGTGATTATATGTCTCACAACAAAGCAAACAACGCTCTTTTTGCCATGCGGACAAGTAGAAATACTCGCTGCGAACTTCTTCGACGCAATGTTCAGCTCTCGCAGTACGACCCGTGAGGACGTCCTCCGCCTCAACTCAGTTATCGATGGAAACTCGAATCCACGACAAGTCACAGGAAACTGCGGGGCGATCGTTAATTTAAGAACAGCTAAGCCAGTTGCGCCAGCTGCCAAGACTGGTGCCGGCATTCAGAAGTCTAAACGTCATTCGAGTATGGAGCGGCGTTGAGGCTTATACGCCGGATGGTTTGCCAGTGATTGGCCAGAGTGCACGGATCAACGGCCTTTACTATGCTTGTGGATTCTCGGGCGCCGGACACCAGCTTGGCCCCGGCGTCGGCGATGTTATCGCTGAGCTGATCGATACCGGGACGACGATTACACCCATCGAGGAGTTCGGGGTCGGGCGGTTCGATGAAAAGCAAGGGTAATACTGCATGCCTACGTACGGCCCTTATCAATCAGGCTTTTCAACGGTACGAAGGGTTTTTCAACGGGCGACTTTATGACGATATAACTAAAGTATTTGTCAACTCCAAAATCACCGGCAAGAATAGCTTCGATTACTCGCTGGTAGTGCGATACGCCGGTTGTGAGAAACTTTAGAAGATAATCGTAGCCGCCACTGATCAAGTGGCACTCCATCACCTCTTCGACGCTTGCAATTTTTTGCTCAAAGCGCGCGAAATCAGACTGACGTTGCTTCTCCAAAGTTACCTCGGTGAGGATCGTCCTCGTCTCGATGAGTTTTGAAATGTCAACATGGGCGTTATAGCTGGTCAGGTATCCCTCTTTCTCCAGGCGTTTGACGCGTACGAGGCAGGGACTGGCGGATAACGACACCGCCTCGGCCAGCTCAATATTCGTTATTCGGCCGAATTGCTGCAGGTGAGCAAGAATGTTGATGTCAATGCGGTCTAATTTGGCTAGGGACATTAAAGGTGCGCCCAATGGGTCGTAGCAAAACGTAGCGCCAGATTTTACCTCATGAGCTAAGCCATGCGTGACTTCTATTTCTGGCCCCCGCAGCGGCCGTCAGAAATACTTTACCCAGGTCTTGTCGGTCTTGCGCTTGTATTGGCCGAACGCGCGCGTTGGGTAATACAGCATTAGCAAGAGGACCGCCGTGATTGCCCATATCTGCCAGACGGAACCAATGTGATACAGGTCGCCCTCGTTGGGGCCAAGCGTCGCAAGCACCAGTCGATAAGAGAGCAGCAGGACATAGAGGTGCAGCGCGTAGATAAACATCGGTGCCTGTCCGAAAGTCTGCAGCACCCGGGTTACCGGATTATTCTTGGTGTCGAGCCACGACAATAGCAAGAGACTGGTGCCGAGTGTAAGTAACAGGAAGTCCAGAGACGGCGGGTACTTTGTGAAATTGAGCATCGACATAATGGTTTCAACCGCCGTGTCGCCTGCAGTCCAGGGCAGAGTTTCACCGTAGATATTGAATCCGCGGAGTATTGCCAACAGCAGCAGGCAGCCACCGCCAAGCAGTAGCAACTTACGGGTTCGATCCTGCGGTTCGACCGTCGAGGCGTACAGAGGCCCAAGCGAGTAGCCGAGCAGAATGACACCGATCCACGGCAATGTTGGATAGGATATTTTCACTGTAATAGCATCACTGGCAAATAGAACACCGCGATCGTGCAGTATGGTCCATAGCGAATAGCCGAACTCACCAGGTGCGAAATTGATCGGCTCCAGGGCGTTGTGGCCGAAGACGATCAGGAAGCCGAGCGCAGCGATCGCCCAATAAGGCAGGTACACCAGCACAGAAAGCGCGATCATGCTGAGCCCGATTGCCCAAATGACCTGCAGGTATATCGTCTCGGGCGGAAAGCCGCCGAACCAGGATTGATTGATCAGGACAATTTCCAGCACTACGAGAAAAAGCCCGCGAGTAAACAGAAAATGGCTTGGTGAGCGCTTCACACCCTCCTTGGGGTTCGCATACAGCCAGGCGCCGAGACCCGCAAGGAAAACAAAAACCGGTGCGCAAAGATGGGCAGACAGTCGTGTAAAAAAGAGGCTGGTTGACACGATCTCGAGGTTGATTGGGTCTCCAACCAAAATGTGATAGAAAAACCGCTCGCGAACGTGGTCAACCGCCATCAAAACGATCACGAGCCCACGCATGACGTCAATCGACGTAATTCGGACGCGACGAATTGCCTTAGTTGTCGTCGGGGTAGCGGTAGAGTCAACTGGCGCTGCGACTGTATTCATTCGTGCTCCTGTGCGGCAAGGGATGGCCACGTATCAAATCTTACGTGGGCATGACAAGGACGTGCTGCTGATTTTCGCCACGGATAATGTCACTCGTATCGTAGAGCGGGGTCGATACGGCATCAATAGCTGTACTTTCCTGATGTAATTTGATCAGTCCAGCAATGAGCAATGGAGATAGATATGCGTGCATTAACCGTGGCTTTACTTGGCGCGATATTCACTACAAGCCTTTTCCCAGGCGTGGCCAATGCACATGGCATCTGGTTTGCGGAACGATCAAAACAGCTCGCCGTGATCTACGGTGTTGGCGCCGACGATCTGAATATGGTGCAACGATTGCCGAAAATTGTGGATATAGCGGCATACGACGTGCTGCAACAGCCAGTCGCAACGTCGCTGCGAGCGTCTGAGTTCCTCGTCGTTGTCAATACCGATGAGCATCCGGCTATTGTGGCGGCAGTTCTGGATAACGGCTATTGGAGCAAGACTGCGGACGGTGAATGGATTGCTGCAGGGCGCGATGAAGTTCCGGACGCGGTACTCAGTGAGAAAACCATTAAGTATGCGGTGCACTTGCGCAGCGCATTGGCAGAGCCGCTCGGTCCCTTACCGAAACAAACCCTGCAAATCGTGCCTGACGACGCGATTCTGCCCGATATGATGGGTGACGAGTTGCAGCTCACCGTACTGTACGATGGTAAGCCGGCCGCCGGGGCGCGCGTGATAGTTGATTTTGTCAATGATCCCGACGGCGAAAGAATCGTAACCGGCGACGATGGGCGGGTAACTATCAATATTCGTAATCAGGGTTTGAATGTCATTGGGGCTTTGTTCGATGCACCATCGACCGAACCCAAGAAAATAGACAAGATCGAAGCCATGGCAACACTGTCGTTCGTGCTGCCGCACGAGCCAGAATAAGAGGAAGTCGAAGATGATACTCACAATAAGGATTAAGCGACTGTTGTTTCTGGCATGTTTTGCCCTTGTCAGTTTTAGCACGGTCTGGGCTCACGGCGACCCCGTTGCAAAGCGCGGCGGAATTCTGCAGGTAATCGACAAGCTTGATTTCGAACTCGTTGTCAAAGATGACAAGATCGATCTGTACACGTACGACGACAACCACCCGGTCCCGAGCGAAAAGATGTCTGGTACGCTGACAATCATGAGCAACACAGATAAATCCAAGGTCACACTGGAGCCGGCCGGCATCAATCGCCTGCGAGCGAATGGCGTGACTGCCGCGAGTGGTGGTCGTGTTGTTGCGATTGTGACGATGCCGGATGGAAAGTCGCTGGCCGTACAGTTTGCGATCCCCTGACCTGGCCGATCGAACATTTAGTCGAGATAACATGCGATGAGCAGTTCGAACTCGATATTTGACGCGGGGAACATATCCCCGGTCTGTGGCCACTTTATTGACGGAGGCTACGTCGAAGACCGGCCGGCATTCGATGTACGGCGTCCTTCCGATGGTGCGGTTTATGCCGCTTCGCCCAATGCCGATTCAGAAATGGTTGATCGAGCTGTGCGATCGGCACAGTCGGCATTGGCTAA
>DDIP01000377.1:6254-6831 GCA_002338605.1 Proteobacteria bacterium UBA1847
GGCATTGGCTAAGAGTGGGTGGGGCACTTGCGCGCCGCGTGATCGTGCAAGAATCCTGCGACGGTGGGCGGACCTTATCGATGCGGACAAAGAAGCGCTCGGCAAGCTTGAAGCCGTCGGTTCGACTCGACCTATCAGTGAGGCCATCGGCTGGGATGTGCCGTTTACCGCCGAAGGGATTCGTTTCTTCGCCGAATTTGCCGACAAGCACGGCGGCGAGGTGGCCGCAACGCAACACGATCAGCTTGGGCTGATTGTCGCCGAGCCAATTGGCGTTGTTGGCGCAATCGCCCCGTGGAATTTCCCCCTTGTCCAGGGGTCCTGGAAATGTGCGCCGGCCATGGCGGCCGGAAACGCGGTTGTTCTGAAGCCGTCCGAGATGACTCCGTTCTCAACTTTGCGGCTGGCGGAACTCGCAGTGAAGGCGGGCGTTCCCGCGGGAATCCTCAACATCATCAATGGCGAGGGTCACACGACAGGTGATGCCATCGTTCGCCACGAAGGCATCGGCAAAGTCACGTTCACCGGCTCAACCCGGACGGGCGCCGCGATCATGGCTGCCTGTGCCGAGTCGGGG
>DDIP01000237.1:0-254 GCA_002338605.1 Proteobacteria bacterium UBA1847
CGATGCGCATCATCATTTCTACAACGTGGATACCGGGCAGCTCGTCGACATTCCGGCCGCCGATATCGAGGTGCTCGGTCTGCCGGCCTTGCCGGAGGGCACGCAATGCGAGGGCCTCGAGCTATTCGTTCGGGTCCGGAATATCCCTGACTAATTGGCGCCTGCCCCTTTTCGCAACGGAGTCACGAGGCTATACTGCGCGCCGCTTACCCGATGCCGGATTAGCTCAGTCGGTAGAGCACATCATTCGTAAT
>DDIP01000237.1:379-1895 GCA_002338605.1 Proteobacteria bacterium UBA1847
TCGAATCACCTATCCGGCACCATTTTCCTGCATGCGCGCAGTCTCATTCCTGCCGGGTACTTTCAATCCAGGCGAGTACGGCTTTCTCGGCCATCGGCAGTGTCAGGCTGCCGTTTTGCAGCACCTGGTCATGAAAATCCCGGATATCGAAACGCTCACCGAGTTCGGTTTCGGCCAGCGTGCGCAGACGACGGATTTCCAGCATCCCCAACATGTAGGAATTCGCCTGGCCGGGCCAGGAGATATAGCGGTTGATGTCGTTCTGGATATCGACCTCGGCCCAGCCGGTGTTGTTCATCATGTAGTCGACGGCTTGCTGGCGCGTCCATCCTTTCGTATGAATGCCGGTGTCGATCACCAGTCGAGCCGCACGGGCTCCCTGATCCGACAAAAGCCCCATCAGGTCGAGCGGACCGCTGTACAAATCCAGTTCCTGGGCAACTCGCTCCGCGTACAAGGCCCAGCCTTCATCGAAACCGGAGTTACTGAGATAGCGAGCCAGCGAATGCACCTTGTCGCCAAGTTCCAGGGCGATGGCGCCCTGCAAATGGTGGCCGGGATAAGTCTCGTGGTACAGGGTCGATTGTTGCGTGGCCCGTGAGCGGTTCTCCGGATCCCGGACCGCAATATAAAAGATTCCCGGACGCGTACCGTCCTCCGACGATGAGTGATATTCACCGACGCCACTGGCCGCGAAATCCGGGTAGGGCTTGATAATCACATCGGCCTTGGGCAGCAGGCCGAAGACCTCCGGCATTTTTTGTTTCGCGGCATCAAGTGAGTCAAGAGAATATTGCAGCACTTCATCTTCGGTTCGGAACGTGAATTCGGGATCGACATTGATGCGGCGAACAAAGGTCTCGATTGCTTCCCCGTCGTAGTGCGCTTTCAGAATGTCTTCCATCTCGCTTCGGATCAGCGCCATCTGCGCCAGGCCCAGTGCATGAATCTCATCGGCCGTTGGCTCAATGGTCGCGAATGAACGAACGAGCGTCGGGTAGCATTTGGCGCCATCGGGATTGTAGGTTAGCGCGATTTCTTCACGCGCTTTCTCAAGGTATTCATCATCGATAAAATCGGCGAAGCGATTGACAGCTGGTTTGATCTCGTCTTCAAAGATTCGGCGGACGGCTGCTGCAAATTCATCGTCGTCGGCTCGCGATCCCATGCCTAGAAACGGCGAAGTTTCATCGAGCAATGAGCGCACCTGTTCGGGAACCACTTCGACGGTCAGGCGCGGCGAGCTGTAACCGAGTTCAAGACCTTTGCGAAGATTGGCAATCTCCGTATCAATGTATCGATCCACCTCGCCGAGGCGCGACAGGGCCTGGGCTTTGAGCTCGTCGGTCTCCAGGGGCTGGATATCGAAGATGAAAGGCATGCCCGTGTACCACGCCGTTGTTGAACTCGTTTCCCACAACTCCTTGCGGCAGATTCTGGACGCCTGGCTGGATGCCAGCGCCTCATGCATTTTCCCGTAGGTCACCCAGTCGCGACTGCCGATTTCGGCCGGCTC
>DDIP01000237.1:2020-3880 GCA_002338605.1 Proteobacteria bacterium UBA1847
CGCTCCGTGAGCCAGGCGTCTTCTTTTTGTTGCCAGGCCGCGAGCGCCTCGAGTGAATTGTCAAACAGGCGATCATGCCGCGCGCCTTCAATCGCGAAACTCGTCGCCATTGACGGGTAGCGCAGCAGCAGTTCCGCCAGGAATTCGTCAGCGATCGTCTCGATATTCCGTTGGGTTTTGTTGCCCGCGCTTGCCGCAGGGTTGTCCTGCGACGGTTGACAGGCTGAAACCACGAACAATGCACAGGTCGCCAGCGTTATTAGGGATAGGGTTGAGCAACGTTTGAAGGGCATTTCGACTCTCCGGTCAGCGAGGCCGAAATAGTACACAAATCGGTGGCGCAAAGGATCAGGAAAGGCGATCTCGTAGCTCCTGGCGGAAGCGGCGGCTGACGGGCACCGTGACTTCCGATACGAGTTTCGCCTCACCATCACCACTGTCGAACGCCACCAGTTCCGCGACCCGGTCAAGATTCACGATTGCGCTTCGATGGACGCGCTGGAAGCCCAGTGGCACCAGGCGCTGGTCGATCCGCGTCATCGTCTCACGCAAGGGATACACACGGCCACCGACGTGCAGGTTGACGTAGTTTCCACAGGACTCAATCCACTCGATTTCATCAATGCGGACCAGGAATTCCCGGCCAAGCTTTTTAACGAGAAACCGGTCCGACATGCCGGTCACTGTTTGCTCGTTCTTCTCTTCGCTAAGAAAGCCGGCTTCGCCCTGCAGTCGGCGAATGACAAAGTCATACAGGTACACCAGCGCGAGAATCAGGAAGTACGTTCGGAAGTCCTTCAGATACTCATACGCAAATTCGACCAGCCAGTTGTCCCAGCGATAACTCATCGAAAAGCGTGACAGGCCAAAAATAAAAACTCGTGCCCAATACATGAGGGCGACATGCACCGCAGAAAACACGACGCTGAACGCGATGTGAGCGGCGCTGCTTCTCAACCAGTTGCTTCTGCGGATCGGTACCCGCCGGTTAAACCAGAGCAACAGCGGAATACAGAGCGCCATCGCGACATGGCTGGTCGCTTCAAGGATGATCGGAATTGAGGTATCAAATGATGCACCAAAACGACCAAGCTCAATCATCTCGGTGCCCAGGTTGGCCAGAAAGCTGACGACTACGACGGCCAGGAAAATCAGGACTTCCCAGTAGCGCCGCTTCCCGAGATATTGCTGCAGAGTCATCGCGCAATCCTACCGCGAGATAGCATGAAACGTCGCCCATTTATCCCATCTTCCCGCCACTCATCACAGGAAACCGGCATCCTGGCCCCAAGATGCAGATTTCCGTTGATAGATTGTCGATAGTCAGATCATGATCGAACTTCCTGAGAACGGCCGACGCTACGACATCGACGCATTGCGTGTTATCGCATTCAGCCTGTTGATTCTGTACCACGTCGGTATGTTTTACGTCCTGGACTGGGGCTGGCATGTGAAATCGGCTTACCAGGCTGAATGGCTGCAGTTGCCGATGTTGCTGATCAATCAGTGGCGAATGTCACTGCTCTTTATTATTTCGGGCCTCGCGATCAGCTTTGTCTGGTCACGGTATTCACCCGGCCGGTTCGCGTGGAAACGGACCGTTCGGCTGCTCGTTCCCCTGATATTTGGTATGGCATTCGTCGTATCAGCCCAGTGTTACTACGAAGCGCTGAACAAGAGCATCATCGAGCCCGGCTACCTGAATTTCATGGCGCAATACCTGACTTTTCAGGACTTCCCGGGTGAGGCCTGGGGTGGCGAAGAACAGATTGTCTGGACCTGGAATCATTTGTGGTACCTGCCGTACCTTTGGTTCTACACCATGCTGCTTGTTCCGCTGGCCAAATTGCTCGATGGTCC
>DDIP01000358.1 GCA_002338605.1 Proteobacteria bacterium UBA1847
CACACCGCCATTAACGAGCACCCGATCGACATGATCGAGCCGTCGCGCCGACTCGCGCAACGGACCTGCCGGCAACAGGCGACGATTGCCAAGCCCGCGACTGCCATCGACGACGCAAATCTCGTAGTCGCGCGCCAGTCGGCGGTGTTGCAAGCCATCGTCCGCAACAATGACATTGACGCCGTCATCAACCAGCATCGTTGCTGCTCTTACCCTGTCTGCATCCACGGCAACCGGACATTGCGCACGCCTCGCCAGCAATACCGGCTCATCACCAACGACGGCCGGGTCGCTGTCGGCGTCGACACGCATCGAGGTGCCTGATTTGCTACCGCCGTATCCGCGACTCACAATGCCGGGCTTAAAGCCGCGAGCGCCAAGTTCCTGCACCAGCCAGAGCACCGTCGGCGTCTTGCCAGTGCCGCCGGCCGTGATATTTCCGACGACGATGACCGGCGCCGGTGCCTTGAATGTTCGTAAGGCACCGTATCGGTACAGCGCAGACCGAATAAGCAGCGCCAGCCCGTAAAGCCAGCTCAGCGGCAGCAAGACGAGGCCGGACCACGCACCTTCGTACCAGACCTTCTGAATCCATTGGTGACTCAAGCTCACAGGCAATTTACTCGTCGCTGAACTGCATGTGATACAGCGCTGCGTACTGGCCATCCAGGGCCATCAGTTCTGCGTGTGAACCGGATTCCACGATGCGGCCGGCATCCATCACTATAATCCGATCTGCTTTTTCGACTGTGGACAGGCGATGCGCAATAACCAGGGTCGTGCGATTCTTCATTAATACATTCAACGCTTCCTGGATGCGTCGTTCGGACATTGTGTCCAGCGCCGACGTTGCTTCGTCCAGGATCAGTAGCGGCGCGTTCTTCAGCAATGCGCGACCGATGGCAATACGCTGTCGTTGCCCACCGGAGAGCAATACACCACGGTCTCCGACCATCGTGTCGAATCCTTTCGGCAGATCACTGATGAATTCGAGTACATGCGCTGCCTCGGCTGCCTGCATCAGCTCATCCTCCGAGACACCCCGAAGCCGACCATAGGCCAGGTTGTTGCGAATCGTGTCGTTGAAAAGGACAACATCCTGACTGACGAGACTGATATTTCTGCGCAAACTGTCAAGCGTCAGGTCACGAATAGACGTGCCGTCAATACGAATGTCACCGGAATCCATTTCATAGAAACGAGGCAGCAGGCTCACAAGGGTCGATTTGCCGCTGCCGGAATGCCCGACGATTGCCAGGGTTTTGCCGGCCTCGACATCAACACTGACATTGTCGATGACCGGGCTGCCATCCTCGCCGTAAGAAAAACAAACCTTGTCAAAGCTGACTTCGCCACGAGCACGGTCGATGACCCTGGTACCTTCATCCACCTCATCCTTCTCGTCCATTACCGCAAACAGGCTATCGGCTCCGGCCACGCCACGCTGCAATGTCGCGTTAACGTTTGTTATACGACGAACGGGCTGCAACATCAGCATCATGGCCGAGAAAAAAGCGATGAACTCGCCCGCGGTCAGGGCATCCTCCAGCGACAGACGACCGGCAACGTAGATCACCATCGCAATGCCGAAGCCGAATACGACTTGCGTTACGGCAACTCCCAGAGAACGCACTCGAATCAGTTTCAGGTTCTGGCTGCGATTGCGCTCGTCAACCTCGGCCATGCGCTCACTTTCGTAGTCAAATCCTCCGAATGACTTGACGACCCAGTTGCCGCGAATCACTTCGTCAGTGACCTGTGTCACTTCGCCCACCGAGTCCTGGATGCGACCGCTGTAGCGGCGAAACGCAATGCCAAGCAATCGTACCAGCAGCGCCACAACCGGAATCAGAATAGCCACGAAAATCGTCAGCGTCGGACTGAACCAGATCATGACGAATATCGCCGCAATGACGGTCAGCGTATCGCGCACGGCGATGGTAACGACACTGGTTACGGATTCGGCCACCATCTCGACGTTATAGGTCATGCGAGACAGCAACGGACCGGCCGCATGGTTGTCGAAAAACTGGCTGGGTAATGTCAGGAATTTCCCGAACACCTCGCGACGCAGGTCGCTGATGACGCGCCGACCGATCCAGCCCAGCGACGATTCCGTCGCGAAACCTGATATACCGCGCAGGATGAATATCCCCATGAAGGCAAACGGGATCCACTTCGCGGTCTCAAGATTCTCGGCGACCAGCACTTCGTCGGTCAGTGGCTGCAATAGCGCGACCAGTCCGGCCTCGATTACCGCCGTTGCTGCCATCCCCAGAACCGCGATCGTACCGATGACCTTGTGAGGCGTGACATAGTGCCAGAGGCGCCCATAGATAACGCGAACCTTCGAGTCGATTCGTTTGCTCACGATGGCGTGATTTCCTCGCTACTCGGCCGGATCGTTAACGGTTGCGATGCTGATCTGGGTAAAACCGAGGCGGCCCGCAACATCCATTGCCGTTACAACATGCTGATGCCTGGCGTTAGCATCGGCGCTGATCGTCAGCGGCAAGTCATTACGGCCCGCGGCAATTTTCTGCAGAGCATTACGAATGGTTTGCGGCCGGTTGTTGATCAGTTCACGACCGTTAATCAGGTAGACACCCGTCTCGGTAATCATGATGTCAATCTGCTCCGGCGGCTCTTCAACAATGGCGGTACTGTCGGCCTGTGGCAGGCTGATATTGATTTGCGATTGTTTGACAAAACTTGTCGACACCATAAAGAAAATCAGCAACAGCAACACGACATCGATGAGCGATGTAAGGTTTACCTCCGGCTGCGAGCGAGCGCGCAGGCTGAGTTTCATTGTGTGACCTTTTCGTTGCGCCGGTGCAGTGCTTCGACCAGTTTGATCGCTTCTTTTTCCATATCGACAACCAGGGTATCGACACGCGTACGGTAGTAGCGATAGCCGATCAGGGCCGGTATGGCAACCGTCAGGCCGGCGGCCGTGGTGATGAGCGCCTCGGCAATACCACCGGCCAGCACTGTTGGGTTGCCGACACCGTGTGTCGTAATGGCGGTAAACACCTTGACCATGCCGATCACAGTTCCCAGCAATCCAAGCAACGGCGAAATGGCCGCCACGGTGCCAAGCGTTTCGAGATAACGCTCCAGCTCATGTACGACGTGCCGGCCGGTATCCTCGATGGCATCTTTCAGGACCAATCGGTCGCGATTTCGGTTGATGAGGCCCGCGGCGAGAATCTGCCCGAGCGCCGAGCCCTGGTGCAGGGTCTGAATCTGCTTCTGGTCGAGCTGGTCCTTTTTCACCCAGCCCCAGACCTTGCTCGTCAGGTCTTCAGGAATAACGCGCTTTTGTTGCAGAGTCCAGAATCGTTCCAGGATGATGCCCATCGCGATGATCGCGCACAGGATAATGGGCAACATTAACCAACCGCCAGACTTAACTATTTCAACCATGGGAACCTGAACAACGAGGAAAAAGGAAATATACAGTGACCGAACGGAAAATTCTCGCCGTTCGGCACCGGATTCGACGCTTTACCGTGACGCAGTATCGTGCCAGAAGCGCTGCACTGCCTCACGATTCCGGCGCAAATGTCGAATACCGTCACGGGCGCAAACGGATACGCTGACGGCGCCACTGGTCGCCGTATCAACGACCCTCGCACCCGTGTCCTGCCATCGATCGACGACTTCCTGTCGAGGCAATCCCCAGCGGTTGGCAAAGCCCGCCGAGGCGATTGCGAGGCGTGGCCGAACCCGGGTGACAAAAGGCAGCGTTGACGATGTCAGGCTGCCGTGATGCGGAATGACAACAACATCCGAAGCGCTGAAGACTGCTCGCTCAAGTTAGTCCCTTTCCGCAGCCGCTTCGATATCGCCTGTCAGCAGTGCCCGGAAACGACCGACGCGAACGGACAGCACGCAGGATGCGTCATTGCCCTCAGGACGACGATTGCCGGCAGGGGAAATAAAACGGAAGCTCAC
>DDIP01000121.1 GCA_002338605.1 Proteobacteria bacterium UBA1847
GAGTCTGTGGCCCGTGCGAGACCGGACATGCCCCGACACGCGGGCTACCCGGCACCCGCTCGCGTCTGCCACAATGCCTGCATGCAAAAATCGACCAGCCGTCTTCTGTCGCTTGACGTTTTTCGAGGGATGACCATTGCCGCGATGATCCTGGTGAACAACCCGGGTTCGTGGAGTTATGTGTACGCGCCGCTGCAGCACGCAGAATGGCACGGTGCGACGCCAACCGACTGGATATTTCCATTCTTTCTGTTCATTGTCGGTGTGTCGATCGCACTCGCGATCGGTCGGCGCAAAGAGGCGGGTGTGGATCGCGGGCTGCTGGTGCAGAAAATCTCTTGGCGCTCGTTTCTCATCTTTCTGATCGGCTTGTTTCTTTCCGGTTATCCTTACGTTGATCTGTCCACCCTGCGCATACCCGGTGTTCTGCAACGAATCGCTTTGGTCTACGGGGTGACGGCACTGCTGTTCCTCTGGCTCGACGAACGCCAGATGCTCTGGGTTGGTGTGACTTGTTTGCTGGCCTACTGGGGAATGCTTACGCTTATACCCGTGCCCGGCGGCCATCCGCCCAATCTCGAGCCGGCGACCAATCTCGGTGCCTGGCTGGATTCCACGTTGCTGGGTGGTCATCTCTGGGCACAGTCAAAGGTCTGGGACCCTGAAGGCTTGCTGAGTACCGTGCCAGCCTTCGCGACCGGAATCAGCGGTATCCTGACCGGTGCCTGGCTGCGAGGCGGTCGCGGTCATTTCGAAAAAGTCGCCGGGTTGATGGTCGCGGGCACGACCTTGCGGGCAGGCGGACTTGTCTGGGACAGCGTGTTTCCCATCAACAAGCAGCTGTGGACCAGTTCCTACGTGCTTTATACCAGCGGCATCGCGCTGCTGGTGCTCGGTGTATTGTACTGGTGGGTCGATGTCCGGAAGCATCACCACGGCACGCAAGCGTTCGTTGTTTACGGTACCAACGCGCTCATCGTTTACGCGGTATCGGGCGTGCTTGCGCGAACGTTGAACGCGATTCATGCAACAGATGCCTCGGGAGAGTCGATCAGCATCAAAACCTGGCTATGGCAAAACGCATTCGAACCCGTGTTCGCGTCCCCGTACAATGCGTCGCTGGCGTATGCGATAGTCCATGTTCTATTGTTGCTCGGATTCGCCTGGTTTTTGTATTCGCGCAGGATTTTTATCAAGGTTTAATCATGATCAGACACTACACGACACATTTCCTTGCGGCATTGGCGTTGATCGCTGCGTCGAACGCGGCATTGACTGCCGAGCCAAGTGCCGATGAACAACGCATGATGGCATGGATCGATGCCAACACCGAAGCGTCCATCGACCTGCTCGAAGAAACCGTCAATATCAGCAGCGGCACCTTAAACCACGAGGGTATTCGCAAGCTAGGCGACGTGATGGCCAGGGAACTTGAGGCCCTGGGCTTTGAAGCTGAATGGATCGACATGCCGGACGAAATGCAGCGCGCCGGCCATTTATTCGGGCGACGATACAAGGACGGGAAGAAGCGTGTGCTTATGATCGGCCACCTCGATACGGTCTTTGAGGCTGACGATGGTTTCCAGTCCTTTCGCCGGGATGGCGATACGGCGTATGGCCCCGGTGTTGAGGACATGAAATCCGGCAATGTCGTGATTGTCTATGCATTGCGAGCGTTGCAGGAAATTGGGGCGCTTGATGAGCTGTCGATCACGGTTGCCTATACCGGCGACGAAGAATACGCAGGCTCGCCGCTGACGATTTCGAAGCACGACCTGATCGAAGCGGGCAAGTGGGCAGACATCTCGCTCGGATTTGAGGGAGGCATCAGCTATGACAATCAGGACTGGGCGACGATCTCGCGTCGCAGCTCGTCGAACTGGCACATGGAAGTCAGTGGCAAGCAGGCGCATTCGTCGCGCATTTTCAACGACCAGACGGGCCACGGCGCAATTTTCGAGGCGGCGAGAATCCTTTATCAGTTCGACGACCAGGTGCGAGGTGAGGAATACCTCACCTTTAATGCGGGCACCATCCAGGGTGGCACCGATGTCACCTACGATTTTGAGAACAATCGCGGCACAACTTTCGGCAAGACCAATGTCGTTCCCAACAAGGTGATCGTGCACGGCGACATTCGCACGATTTCGCAGGCGCAGCTCGAACGGACACGGGACGCGATGCGAAAAATCGTCGCGGATAATCTGCCGTTGACCGAAGCACACATTGAATTCGAAGATCGATATCCGCCAATGGAACCGACCGAAGGCAATCGACGGCTGCATCGAATCCTCTCGGAGGTCAACGAAGATCTCGGTCGCGGGGCAATGCCAATTCTTGATCCGTCACGGCGAGGTGCTGCAGATATTTCGTTTGTCGCGCCTTACTCTGACTCGCTCGCGGGACTGGGCGCGGTCGGTGACGGCGGTCACACGCCCAACGAAAGCCTGGATCTGACCTCGATGCCTGTGGCAATCAAGCGAACGGCGTTATTTCTGTACCGGCTCATCCCGCGGTAACAGCCTGCTTTCAGGACTCACTGACGAAATCGGCCCAGATCAGGAGCACGCAAGCGGTCCCGTGCTAGTTCGATTTCGTAGATCGTCTGTCCGAGGTCACGCAGGAACGGCAGGGCGATTTCATCGTACTCATAGTCATCGTCATTGAACGTTTCGTTTGCGTTCGTGTAGATCGTAGCGGCCAGTAAAAACTCAACGCCGTTCTCGAAGTCCACGATATACGCACAATCCGTGAGAAAACCGTAGGCATCTCCCGGCTTGTTAAAGATGCGTATGTTGTCAGGAATTGACGGCGCGGAACCGCCGTACATGAAAAATTTGACGTAGCCATCCGGGTATTGCGTGGCATCGGCGTACTCCGAGATGCCGCTCTCGCCTGGATACGCGGACATGTTGCGATAGACAAACCGGTAGTCATCTTCCGTCAGGTTGAAGCGCCGTGATGGCAAAACCGACTCGGGAAAGATCAAGGTCTTCATGACGTCGTGAAGATCCTGTAACGCAAAAACGTTATTGCCACTGAAATCCTTGGGCCGGTCAAGCCGTTCGCCGTCAAGTATTTCAGCGCGCCCAATCAGGACAGGTTCGTCGTGCGCGTAGTTCGTGTCACTGACCGCCGCATCCTGGCTGTACAGTGTTGCATCGCCGTCTACAAAAGAGACCGGGTTGGTTTTTGCGTTCTCGCTTGCGTTGCGCGGGACTTCGAGGCGGTGAAAAATGCGTGTATTCCGGAAGCCCTTGGCCAGCATCGATTCGTTGAGCGGTTTCTGGCCGATGAACTCGTACAAACGATTGAAGGCATCGTTGTCACTGACGAGCAGTATCTTTCGGACATAGTGGCCGACTGACGGCAGGCCGGTCGGTGACGTCGGGTCGCTCACGGCGGGCGTCTGCCAGTCCGATGCGGCGCCTGTCAGCATCGCCGTGTCCCGCGTCAGCCCCGGGACGGCCAGTTCGTTGATTTTCTCAAGTGCTAGCAGCGCGGTCGGCAGCTTGACGGTGCTGGCGGGATAAAAGTACTCGTCCGGGTTGACGCGAAAATGATAGCTGGAAAATGCCGGTATATTGTCCGCATCCCTGTCGATTTGTGTGTAGATAATCTGCACACGGTATTTGGCCGGGTCCTGCATCACGGTTGCGAACCGGTCCGGTTGTGAGTTCAGGAGGTCTTCCATCAATCCGTTCCATTCGTATTTTTGCTGGCAACCACAAAGCAGTGTGCCGGCGACAAGTCCGATTGATGCGGCTCTAAGCATCAGGTTACCGCGGCCTCGAGCAGTCGCAGCGTGCCTTTGTCGCCATCGAGTTCCGCTTCAATGCCGATCGGGACGACGGTCTGGTCCTCCACATGACCGATCATGAAACCGCGGACAACCGGAATCCCGAGGTCCTCGGTTCGGTCGCGCATGACCTCTTCGAGACTGAAGGTGTTGCCCTCGGTTTCGCTGTCGGTGAACTTGCCGAATACGATGCCGGCAGCCTGCTGCAATTTCCCGGCGAGCCGAAGCTGCGTCAGCATGCGATCGATGCGGTAAGGCGCCTCGTGAACGTCTTCAAGAAAGACAATCCTGTCGCGAAAGTCCGGTTCGAACTCTGTTCCCATCAGCACCGAGATCAGGGTCAGGTTGCCACCGATAAGGCGACCTTTCGCGACACCACCGTTTATGTAGGTGAGCCGGTTTTTGCGTTCGATTCTGCCTTCGCGTGCCTCGAAGGGTGGCGCCGCGCCGATCTCGGTTGTCGCCGCCGGTTGCATCAGGACCTTTTTGAACTCACTGAGTGCATAGTCTGAAAAGTTACCAGATGCATTCGGGCCGTGAAAGCCGACAACGCCGGTCCTGGTGTGGATTGCCGTCAAAATGCCGGTAATGTCACTCATGCCGAGCAAAACCTTGGGCTTTCGCGCAATTAAATCGTAATCAAGGTAGGGCAGAATCCGTGACGTGCCGTAGCCGCCGCGAAGGCAAAAAATGGCATCAACGCTGTCGTCGGCAAACATGCTGTTGACGTCGTCGGCCCTGGCGCGGTCTTCACCCGCGAGGTACTGCTGTCGATCGAAAACATGCGCACCCTGTTTCACCTTGAAGCCCAAAGAGCGCACGAGGTCGATCGAGAACCGGATACCCTCGTCCTCCAGCGAGCTGCTGGCCGGCGCGACAAGGCCGATCGTGTTGCCGGGCGCGAGCCGCCGCGGTTTCAGTATGTTGCCGGCCGGGGCCGCTACAGCGTTCGTTGTGCCCAATACGCCGCTGCCCCCGATAAGGGCGCCGGCAATCGTCGATTGGAGTATTCGTCGTCTGTTCATCTGGAAATGGCCTGTTGTCGGGGCTTGTGTCTGGATTACATCAGAGACCGTTTGATTTATCATGGTCCCCATGTCCTGTCTTGCAATCATACGATCTGCGCGCAATGAAATGTCGGCGAACGAGAAGAAGCTCGCCGACTTCATTCTCGAGAATCCGTCGTTGATTCGTGATTACTCGTCCCAGCAAATAGCAGGTTCGGTTGGCGTCAGTCAATCCAGTGTCGTCAAGTTCAGTCAGAAGATGGGCTACAAGGGCTTCACGGATCTGAAGCTCGCCATTCACGAATCGGTGGTCAAGCAGGAATCGAATGTTGCGGTGCTCAACGGTCGTCGCGCGTCGCGCGGTGCCAGCGAGTCGTTGAAGGATCGCCTGTTCCAGGCGAAGAGCGACGCAATCAGCGGGGCCACGGACCTTAATGACGACGACAGTCTGCGCCTGGCCGCAAGAGCCATCGAGTCGGCTGCGCGCGTGCAGCTGGCGAGCAGCGGCAACGCCTTTAGCGTTGTCAGGGACACCGCACTCAAGCTCGTGAGTATCGGCAAGCCGGTGATCGCGGAACCGGATATCGAAGTGCAGTTGCAAAGTGTTGCGACCCTCGCTCGCGGCGATTGCCTGGTGCTGATCTCTGCCACGGGGCAGTCGACGCACCTCGGCCAACTGGCGAAACAGGGCAAGAAAGCCGGTGCGACGATAATTTCCATCACCAACCAGTCTGCGAACCCCGTTGCGGCGCTGGCGGATATTCGCCTGTATTCGGTTTCTCACGGCCGGGACAATGACATTCCGCTGGTTGTGGCGTCGACCTCGCAGCAGCATGTCATGGACCTGGTGTTCTATACGCTGGTGCAGTCCGGCAAGCATGGTCAGGCTTCGCTGTCCCGAAGCCTGAAGTCCCAGGAACTGTCCAAAGCAAAATAACCGCCGCAGCCATCAACCTGCGGCGTCCCAGGGAATGTCCAGTGCGATCATGCTGTCGTAGTCGGGTCGCTGCCGGATAACCCGGAATTCATCACCGTCGACCATGACTTCCGGAATGAGCGGTCGCGTGTTGTAGGTTGAGGCCATGACACTGCCGTAGGCTCCGGCGCCTTCGATGACCACGAGGTCGCCGGCATCCTGCTCGGGCAACTGTCGTTTGCGAGCGAAGGTGTCGCCGGTTTCGCAAACGGGACCGACGATGTCGTAGAGTACTTGCGCTGCGTCAGTCTGCTGCTCACCAACGATTGAGTGATAGGCGTTGTACATACTCGGTCGCAGGAAATCGTTCATCGCGGCGTCGATGATCAGGAACTTCGTTGCACCGTTGGTCTTGGTGTAGATGACACTGCTGACGAGCACACCGGCATTGCCAACGAGCCAGCGGCCGGGTTCGACAATAATCCTGCAATCGAGATGCCCGACGGTTTTCCTGACGATTTTGGCGTAGTCATCGATGCCTGGCGCCTTGTCATTTTGCCGATCGTAGTTGATACCAAGGCCACCACCGAGATCAATGGTTGATATTGTGTGCCCGGCACGACGCAGATCCTCGACCAGTTCGGCGATGCGGGAAAACGCCGCCTCGAATGGCGCAAGGTTCATGATTTGCGAGCCGATGTGCAGGTCGACGCCGCGAACCTCGATGCCGGGCAGGGCCCTCGCTTCGTCGTAAGCTCGCCTGGCGTATTCAATGGCAATACCGAATTTATTCTCGGCCTTGCCGGTCGAGATTTTTTCATGAGTCCCTGCGTCGACATTCGGATTGATGCGAAATGCAACGTGCGCGATCCTGTTGAGACGAACGGCAGCGGCACTGATAACACGAAGCTCCTGCTCGGATTCCACATTGAACTGACGGATATCCTGCTGCAATGCGAACTCGATCTCGCGAACGGTTTTGGCCACACCGGAGTACACGATCTTTGACGCCGGGATCCCGGCAGCCAGTGCGCGACGCATTTCGCCTTCGGAAACAACATCCGCGCCAGCGCCGCGCGCGGCGAGCAGACCGATTAATGCCTGGTTGGAGTTTGCTTTGACCGCGTAGCAAACGAGTGCGTCGAATTCCTTGAGCGCACCGGCAATGGCATCGTAACGCGCTTCGATCGCCGCGCGTGAATAGCAATAAAACGGGGTGCCGACGACATCGGCAATCTGCCGGACCGCAACATTCTCTGCAAAGTAGTGCCCATCGCGATAGGCGAAAGTGTTCATCTTGGCTGGGTTCCGGCGGTGAGGAATAAATTATTATATTGGTTGACTGCCTCGGAATAAATGAATAGTTTGGCCGCTTGATCTTGGCAACCAGGTGAACACACGCATGGACTGGTTATCGGTTGTCCCGCCCGTGATTGCAATCGTCGTTGTGCTGTGGCGCAAGGAGGTCATCGCCGCATTGTTGCTCGCGATCTTTGCAGCCGAACTGTTGCAAATGTCGTTGTCCTGGTCGGCACCGGCACCCGCGACGCTCAACACGATCGAACGAATCGTCGGCGTATTCAATAGCCCCGACAATGCTCGCCTGCTGATCTTCAGCCTGATGATCGGTGCACTGCTTGCCTTTATTCGTGTGTCGGGCGGGGTTGCCGCGATGGTCGAAAGCCTGATTCGGCGAGGAATTGCACGCAGCGGACGCAGCGCCGCATTGCTGACGAGCGGTGTGGGTGTCGTCGTCTTCGTCGAGTCCAACCTGAGTGTACTGACGGCGGGCATCCTGTCCCGGGGTCTGTTCGACAAGTACGGGCTCAGTCGGGCGAAGCTGGCTTACATTATCGACAGTACCTCGGCGCCGGTCTGCATCCTGATCCTGCTGAATGGCTGGGGCGCCTTCGTGCTCGTGCTGCTGAACCAGTACAACTTCGGGCTGACGTCGGCGGAGGTTCTCTGGGGCAGTGTCGTGTTCAACTTCTACGCCATTCTGACGCTGGCCACGGTGTTCGCGACGGCTGCAACCGGTCGTTATTTCGGACCACTCGCGACCAGTCCGGCCGGCGTCGGCGTGGACATTCATCTCGAAGAAGATATCGAGGCGACAAAGCCGAGTTACATGGTCGTGCCGTTGCTGGTGATGATCGTTGGCATGCTCGGATTCATGTACTACACGGGCAATGGCAACCTGGCTGACGGCAGCGGCTCGAAGTCCGTGCTGTACGCGACAACGCTCGCGACGCTGGTCGCCTATTTCCAGATGCTGTTTGGTGCCGGGTTTAAACATATCAGGCTCGTCAAGATCGCATTTCAGGGCATGGGCGACCTGATGCCGCTGGTCGCGATCCTGTTGCTGGCGCTGGCACTTGGCCAAAGCCTTGGCGACATGGGTACCGGCGCTTATATCTCGAAACTGGTCGGCGGCAATCTGCCGAACTTCCTGATTCCTGCGATGCTGTTCCTGGCGGGTGCCCTGATCTCATTCTCGACCGGTACCTCGTGGGGTACGTTCGCAATTCTTATTCCGCTTGGCATGCCGCTGGCGATCTCACTTGATTTGCCGCCGTCGCTTTGTCTTGCTGCGATACTGGGCGGTGGCGTTTTCGGCGATCACTGCTCGCCGATATCCGATACGACGGCCGTGTCCGCCATTGCTTCAGGCTGTGATTTGCTGGAGCACGTACGGACGCAGTTGCCGTACGCGCTGACCGTCGGTGTGATTTCTTTGTTGATGTATCTCGTTGCTGGCATTGTATTGATATGAAGTCTTTTGAGCGGCTTGTTGCCGTGATCCTGGTCCACTTGCTGCTCGGCGCGTGCGCGACGCAGCCCGGGCTCGCACCGAGGCAGATTGACGCACTCGTCACAGATGCGATGCAGGAGTTTTCGGTCCCGGGCGTGGCCGTCGGTGTCGTCAAGGACGGTACCGTGGTGCATGCGGCCGGTTACGGCGTACGCGAACTGGGTCTCGATGATCCGGTCGACACCGAGACGCTGTTTCGCATTGCGTCCACTTCAAAAGCATTCACAGCAGCCTCGTTGGCCATGCTGGTCGATGCGGGCAAACTCGACTGGAGCGACAGGGTGATTGACCACATTCCGGGCTTCGCTCTCTACGATCCCTGGGTAACACGTGAGTTCACGATCCTCGACCTGCTCACGCACCGCAGTGGCCTGGTGAGCGGCGCGGGCGATCTGATGTTGTGGCCAAAGCCCAACCTGTTCACACGCGAAGATATTATTCACGGGCTGCGTTACTTCAAGCCCGAGAGTGCCTTCCGCACCGAATACGCCTATGACAACCTGTTGTATATCGTCGGCGGCGAACTCGTACGAGCGGTGACGGGCATCGCGTGGGAAGACTTTGTTGATGAGCAGATTCTCGGCAGACTGGGTGCCGAACACTGTTTCGCCGGGCGCATACCGGTCGAGGCAATGCAGAATCTCGCGGCGCCGCACGCCATCGTCGAGGGTGTCTTGCAGGTCGTCGATCGCAACCGCGCCAGCCCCGATGTCGATGTGGCCGCCGCCGC
>DDIP01000224.1 GCA_002338605.1 Proteobacteria bacterium UBA1847
GCACAGCAGGTCGTAGACAAGCCAGCCGCCACCGATAATCGCTATCGCACTGCCGATTGCCGCAGGCACCGACAGCTCGGCCACCGAGCGATCGATCAGGTAAACCTCGGCGCCGACAAAATAGACGATGCCCAACAGGAACATGCCCGAGAGCCAGGTCGAATAGGCCTCCCACTTGAACCAGTGCAAATTACCCGGCAACGGTGACGGTGACGACTGGTATTTGCGCGCCTGATAGAAGCCACCACCATGCACAGACCAGACTTCCCCACCAATGCCCTTTTCTGCGTCAGCCGGATCGCGCGGCACGGCCATATGATTATCGAGCCATATGAAATACAGCGACGACCCGATCCATGCGATACCGGTAATGAAGTGCAACCAGCGCACCAGCAGGTTCAACCAGTCGATCAGGTACGCTTCCATGCTAGCCTCTTAGTCGATGCACGTTGTCAGGAAAAGTTTGGCCGGCTCGTCGTGCCGCACGTTCCTGGATTTTCAATACCTCGGCTGCGACCGCCACAGCAATTTCCGCCGGCTTCTTGCCGCTGATTCCATCAACGCCAATCGGACAAACCAGGTTATCAATCAGCGCCGGCGACAGGTCTTGCTGCCTGAAGCGTTTTTCAAATCGCCTGCGCTTGGACTGCGACCCGATCAGGCCGCAATAGCGCGCGTCTCGCCGCCTCAGGATGCGATCGCAGATATCAAAATCCAATGCATGGCTGTGCGTCATGACCAGGAAAAAACTGTTGGGCGGCAATGCGGCAACTTCCAGCGCGGGTTCCTGCGCTTCTATCGCACGTACATTCGTCGGCACGTTTCGGAAAATACGGCGGCGGCTATCGATCCAGCGAATATTGCATTCGAGGTTTGCGAGCGCAGCAACGACCGCTGTACCGACGTGGCCGGCACCAAAAACGGCAATGTTGAGATCCGGCATAACGATCGGCTCGAACAATTCCTGCACGTTTCGCGCGGTACTTCGCGGTCCCTTCAGAATGTCTCGTGCACGACTCACCATTGCGGTATCGACCTTTGCTTCGTCCTTAGCGAAAACCTGGTCCGCAGTCACCAGGAACTTGGCCGGATTCGATTGGGAAACGCGTGTCGCAACCACGGTCGGCACGTTCTGGCCGTGCAGGGCCCGAAGGTCTCGCAGCCAGTCGGGAATTCCGTCGCCAAGCGGTTCGAACAGGATCTCAACCACGCCACCGCAACACTGCCCCATAGCCGAGCCCAGCGGAAAACTGCGCAATGTTGCAGAGGTGTCGTCGAGCATGCCGACAGCAATGCGAGTGCCCTGGTATTCAAGCTGGCCGCCACCAATCGTGCCAATCGTCTCGGTCGCCGTCACAATCATCTTTGCGCCGATTTCCCGCGGCGCCGAACCGCGAATACCGGCAACGGTCACCAGTACTGCACGTTCGCCTGCGGCTGCGAGGTCACAGAGTTCGTCAATCCACTCGTTCATGCAGCATCGGTCCCCAGCGCATTCAATATTGACTCCGGCGTTGCAGGCGCGCGTAAATCCGGCATTGGATTGGTATCGCTCGCAATAGCGTCGCGAATCGCATGGAAGGCCGACAATGCCAGCATCAACGGTGGCTCGCCCACCGCTTTCGAGCGATAAATAGTGTCCTCGGTATTCGCGACGCTCTGCATGATCTCGACACGAAAGTCGGGCGCCAGGTCGGAGCAGGTCGGAATTTTATAGGTTGACGGCGCATGCGTCGCAAGTTGCCCGCGGTCATTCCAGACCAGTTCCTCGGTCGTGAGCCAGCCAAGTCCCTGCACGTACCCGCCCTCAATCTGTCCGAGGTCGACAGCGGGATTGAGTGACCTGCCGCAATCATGAAGAATATCGACACGCAAGGTACGATTTTCGCCCGTCAAGGTATCAACAACCACTTCGGTTACGGCCGCGCCGTAGGCAAAGTAAAAAAATGGCCTGCCGCTGAACGTGGATCGATCGTAGTTGATCTTCGGCGTCTTATAGAATCCGGTTGCCGACAAGGGTACACGGTTGGCCCAGGCCAGTTGCACGAATTCCGTGAAGGAAAGCTCGGTGTCGCCCGCACGAACGCCGTTGTTCTTCCATTCGATATCGGCTTCCGGTACCGAAAAATGGCGGGCCGCGAACTCGGTCATTCGCCTGCGAATCTTGCCGGCCGCCTTTTTCGCGGCCATACCGTTCATGTCCGCACCGCTCGATGCGGCTGTCGCCGACGCGTTCGGAACCTTGCAGGTGTCCGTCGCCATGATACGGATCCGCTCAAGGTCGATCTGAAACTCGTCGGCAACAACCTGCGCAACTTTGATGTACAGGCCCTGGCCCATTTCCGTGCCACCGTGATTCAGTTGAACCGTGCCATCCTTGTAGACGTGCACCAGTGCGCCCGCCTGGTTCAGCAGCGTATTGGTAAACGAAATACCAAACTTGACCGGCGTGATTGCAATACCGCGTTTCAGGATAGCGCTGTTTTTGTTGAACGCGCTGATCTCGGCACGCCGTGATTCGTAGTCGCTGCTGGCCAGTAACTGGTCGAATATCTCGTCGATGATGTTGTCTTCGACCGTCTGCTGGTAGTGAGTGACATTGCGGTCTGTCTTGCCATAGAAGTTTCGTCGCCGCACATCAAGCGGATCCTTGCCAAGCTGCCGCGCGATGTCTTCTATTGCGTATTCAATACCGAACATGCCCTGTGGTCCGCCAAAGCCGCGGAATGCGGTGTTCGATACGGTATTCGTTTTGCAGCGATGCGACAGGATACGAACGTTCTCGAGGAAGTAGGCATTGTCGCAGCTGAACATCGCGCGATCGTTGACCGGGCCGGACAGGTCCGCCGACATGCCGCAGCGTGATGCCATCTCGAAATCAATACCGAGTATTCGGCCGGTATCATCGAAACCGACATCGTAGTCGATGACGAAATCGTGGCGCTTGCCTGTCATGATCATGTCGTCGTCGCGATCGAGTCGAAGCTTGCAGGGTCGCCGTGTCTTGTCACTCGCGACGGCAGCGACGCACGCGATCAAAGCGGCCTGGCTCTCCTTGCCGCCGAAAGCGCCGCCCATGCGCCGGCAAATAACAGTGACATCGCTTGCCCGCCGGTTCGTCGCATGCGCAACCAGTGCCTGAACCTCGTCCGGGTGCTGCGTCGAGCTGTAGATCAACAGGCAATTGTCATCCTGCGGAATCGCCATGGCGACGTGGCCTTCAAGGTAGAACTGGTCCTGGCCACCGACGTAAATGCGCCGTGACACACGATGCGGCGCTGCTGCCAGCGCCGCCTTCGGATCGCCGCGAACCATCGTTTCGCTCGGCAGGACGAAAGACTTCCTGTCAACCGCGGTGAGCGGATCGAGAATCGCGTCCAGTTCGTCGTACTCGATTTTTGCACGGCGAGCGGCCTTGCGTGCAGCATCGACCGTCAACGCTGCGACGGCAAAAATGCTTTGCCCTGCGTACATGACCTCATCTACCGCGAAAATCGGATCGTCGGCGACGATCGGGCCGCAATTATTCTCGCCAGTAATATCGTCTGCGAGGCACACGTCGACAACACCCGGGCTCGACCGGACTTCGGACAAATCGATTGCGGCGAGGCGCGCATGTGGCACGGTGCTCATACCGACAGCCAGGTGCAACAGGCGGCGTGGCTCCGGCAGGTCGTCGGTATAGGATGCCCGACCCGTCACATGCAGGTGGGCACTGTCGTGTGGCAATGGCGCGCCGACCGCCGCATCACGATGCGCGGGGGACTTGGTGCTAGCGGCCATACGTGTACACCGTTTCCAGGCGATCATCGAGCGTTTCCGCGTAGAACCGCCGCAACAGGTTCTGCGTCGCACGCAATCGAATGTCGGCCGATGCCCGCATGTCCGTAATGGGTGAAAAATCCATCGCCAGCGCCTGGCAGGCACTGTTGATCGTCGCTTCGTTCCACTGCTTGCCGTTAACCGCCGCCTCGGTATTCGCTGCGGATCTTACCGTCGCTGCAAGACCGCCGCAGGCCATCCTGAACGACACGACGACATTGTCATCGAGTTGCAATCGATACGCGGTACATACAGCGGAAATATCCTGGTCGAATCGCTTCGACCACTTGTGACTTCGAACGATGGCGTCGCCTGTTGGCAGCGGCACTTTAATGCGCAACAGGAACTCACCGGTTTGCAGGTCATTGACCATGTAGTCGTGATAGAAATCCTGCAACAGGATTTCGCGTTCCACATCGCCACGACGCAAAACGAGGGATGTGTCGAGCACCATCAGCGCGGCCATCGAGTCGCCGATAGGTGACCCATTGGCGATGTTACCGCCCAGCGTTCCGGCATTGCGGATTGGAGGTGAAGCGAAGCGACGGAACATTTCGTCGAGGCCGGGATAGTGCTGAACAAGGGTCGGGACGGCATCGCTGAGTATTGCCGCTGCGCCAATATCGATGTGCGATTCTGTAACAGCCACCGTCTGCAGCTTTGCAACACGGCCTGTGTAGATAACGGTGTCGAGCTCCCGGTGTTGCTTGGTGACCCACAATCCTATGTCGGTTCCGCCGGCGAGTATCGTGGCATCCGGATAGCGTTTTACAAGACTGGCCAGTTCATCGACATCCTGCGGCGCGAAAAACTGGCGACCCTTGTGCTCAATTCGCAGCGAAGCCTCATTCTTCAGCTTGCTCAGCAATTGAGCACGTTCGGGGGAGGCCGGTCTCGCGGCTGCATACATCCGGGTGACGGCGGCAATGATCGGTCGATAGCCCGTGCAGCGGCAAAGATTGCCGGCCAGCGCATCATCGATTTCGCGTCGACCCGGATTTCCATTCGTTTCATAGAGGGCATACATCGACATCACGAAGCCCGGTGTACAGAAACCGCACTGGGATCCATGATTCTGGATCATCGCGTCCTGTGCCGGGTGCAGTTCGTCTTCGGGTGACAGGCTTTCAACCGTGATCAGTTCCTTCCCATCGAGTGTTGGCAGGAACTGAATACAGGAATTGATGGCCCGGACCCCAACCCTGTCGCCATCGACCAGTTCCGCAATAACCACGGTGCAGGCGCCGCAATCCCCTTCCGCACAGCCTTCCTTGCTGCCCTTGCGACCCAGGTCTTCGCGTAGATACTGCAATACGGTTCGCGTCGGATCGACGTCGCGAATTTCGACAATCTCACCGTCGAGTACAAACCGGACTGTGGTGCGATCAGTCATCGGTGTCAGCTGCCCCGGTAAGTTGAATAGGCCCAGGGGGACGCGAGCAAGGGCACATGATAGTGCTCGTCGGCTTTGACAGAAAATCGAATGACCACCGTTTCCAGGAATGCCGGCTCGGCGAGCGCCAGCCCTTTTGCGCGAAAGTAGTCGCCAATGTCGAACTCGAGTTCGTACTGACCGGTCCTCATGGCCTCGCCCTCGAGCAGCGGTTTTTCGGTACGTCCGTCGGCGTTGGTTTTTGCGTAGGCGACTGATTTTCGCTCGGTCCCCAGTGCAAAGAGGCGAATCTCAACCCCTGACGCCGGTGTGCCATGACTTGTATCCAGTATGTGTGTCGTTAGTCGTCCCATTCCGCCCTCGCCGCTTTGACTATGCGCCACAAAACGCGCATCACATTGATTATACTGTGTTAGCTTGTGTCGAATAACAACAACAAGGCGCCCTGGCGCAGTGATACGGCGAGTTCTCGCGCCGCTGACAAGAAGATTAGGAGACGGTGAAATGAAGCTATTCCTGCTGCTGGTGCCACTCATGCTGCTTTCCGGCTGCGACGTCGAGGTCAATCATGACGACGACAAGCCCGAGGTCAGTTATTTGCAATTGCCGGGCATGGAAGAGCGTAACCTGCCGTTCTCTTCCGCCGTTCGGGTCGGCAACACGCTGTACCTGTCAGGTAATTTGGGCACTTTGCCCGGGACCCTGGAACTTGTTGAAGGTGGCATTGGACCGGAGACGCGCCAGACAATGGAAAACATCAAGAGCGTTCTCGAGGCATTTGGTTCGTCGATGGATGAGGTCGTGAAATGTACCGTGTTCCTGGTCAACATCGACGAGTGGGGCGCGATGAATGAGGTTTACACGACCTACTTCAAAAATCCGCCCGCGCGAAGCGCCCTGGGCGCCAGCGGACTGGCGCTCGGCGCAAGTGTTGAGATTGAGTGTATTGCGTTCACTCGGTAGCGAGCAATTCATCCCGACGTGCGGCGAGCGCGCGTAACCGCCGCTTATCGAGCACGTCACCAAGGGTTTCCTCGAGAACGTCATCGCTGATTTCAGCCAGCGCGTCCTTCCAGCTACGGGTGACCTTGAGCGGTGCGTTAGCGAGGTGGCGTGGTCGCCCTTTCTTGGCAAGAAACGCACGATCATGTTCGCTGAGCATCAATTGCAGCGACGATCGGTCGTAGTCCATGCGGCTTTGCGACCGACCTTCGTTGTAGATCAGCGAGTCGAACAGGTACATGGCGTCCCATTGCAGCATTATCGGGCAATGGGCACCTGCCCCGGCGCGCGTTGACGAGCGCTCGACTTCGTCAAACGTATTGTCCGGCAGGAACTGAAGAGAGCCATCACGACCGCCGACTTCCCGAACGACTGTTACCGGCACCATATCCAGCTCAAGTAACTTGTCCAGACGATACGCTGCGACATCGGGGTACACGCCACGACCCTCGCGCTTCTCGAAGAATGCCCGCACGCTGTTGCCGTCTTTTTGCACTGTGGCAATCGTTGTTTCGCCATCGGATTCAACCGATACAATGTCGCCATGCATCAATAGTTCCTGAAGCTCATCGGCACCGAGGCCGGCCGGCCGTCGCCCGACACGCCGCGGGTGTTCCATCGGTACAGTCAGTTCGTCTGTCGACTGATTGACGACGCTGACGGCATCGCCTTCCAGAACCAGTGCGTTACCACTACCCTGGTAATAGAAGTGCAACATGCCGGTATCGATTTCAATCAATCGGCCATCGAAACGTTGCAGTACCTTGCGATTCGGCGTCGGCGTATGGCCGACGACAACGCGCTTCGCATCGATCGCGGCCAGCGCATCGTCGAGTCGATAAGCCTCGACAATTTCCGGGCAGACGACGTTTCCGCGGTACCAGAGTGGCCCTGCAGCACTCAGCAACTCGGACTCTTCGAGACGAATCGCGGCCTTCAAATCACGTAGAGTCTCCGCCTTGTCGCTAAGGCCCGGCAGGTAGTTCTTCAGAATTGTGCCGTAATCGTAGTGACTGTCGGTTGGCAGCAAGATCTCGGCGTCTGTCAGCCGAGCGAGAACGCGGACGTATTCAGCCAGGTCATTTTTGAGCTTGCCGTTTACGCCTTTAAGCCCCAGTTGCACAACGGCAGGCG
>DDIP01000024.1:0-8057 GCA_002338605.1 Proteobacteria bacterium UBA1847
GGCGACATCGGCGGCGCTGCATACGACCGGCCGGTTTGCCGCCAGGTGCGCAAGCAAGACAGTGCCGTAGTCTGTGAGTTTGCTGATTCTGAGCACAATCGGCTCCGGTCAATCCGTAATAAAGGACCATTTTAGTCCTAATTGAACCGTGAGGCCAGACCTGATCGGATAATCGTGCGTGACTGCAGCCTCTTTTTGCTATGCTACGCCGTCGCGAAAACTGGCTGAAAGCTTTGGATGGTTCCTCCGAAAACCTGATTGAAATCCGGGATCTCATGTATTCCCGCGGATCCCGCGTAATTTTCAAGGATATGAACCTCACCATTAAACGGGGCGAGGTGACAGCGCTTATGGGCCCCAGCGGCACGGGTAAGACGACCCTGCTGCGCCTGATCACACGCCAACTGGTGCCCCAGCACGGAGTAATCTGCGTGGACGGCGTTGATATCTCCAGCCTGAATCAGGCGGGCTTGTATGAGATGCGCAAGCGTTTCGGGATGCTGTTTCAAAACGGCGCACTCCTGACGGACTATAACGTGTTCGAAAACGTGGCTTTTCCGCTGCGCGAACACACAAGTCTGTCGAATCGCCTGATCCGGCATGTTGTCCTGACGAAATTGCATGCTGTCGGCCTGCGGGGAGCGGCAGACATGTGGCCCTCCCAGTTGTCCGGTGGCATGGCGCGACGAGTCGCGTTGGCAAGGGCAATGGTGATGGACCCGGAGATACTGATTTACGACGAGCCGTTTGTCGGGCTCGATCCGATATCGATGGGGGTTATCGTTCGGCTGGTGCGGCGCATGAATGACGCTTTGGGCATCACCAGCATCATTGTCAGCCACGACGTTGCAGAAGTATCGACTGTCGCCGACTGCAGCTACCTGATTTCCGATGGCAAGGTCGCGGCCAGCGGCAGCCCGGATGAGCTTCACGCGGCCAATTCCGAACTGGTCAGGCAGTTCATGCATGGTATGGCGGACGGTCCGGTCGCGTTTCATTTCGAGGCACCGGACTACGCCGAGCAGTTGCTCGGCCGAGATGCCGAATGAATGCGCTGATTCGGGACATCTATAACTCGACGCACGAGTTTGTCCGGACCTTCGGCGCGTTCCAGCTGTTTTTCCTGCGCCTGATTCGCCATTCGCCGCGCATGATCGTAAGACGACCGGGATTGATCGTGAAACAGATCTACAATGCCGGTGCCTTGTCGATGGTCATTATCATGGTTTGCGGCCTCTTTGTCGGTGGTGTCCTGGGATTGCAGGGCTATGCAAACCTGTCGCGATTCAATGCCGAGGATTCGGTCGGCACGGTCGTCGCACTGGCATTGATCAAGGAACTGGGCCCGGTGATCACGGCCTTGCTATTCGCGGGGCGGGCCGGAACCGCCTTGTCGTCCGAGATCGGCCTGATGAAAGCGACGGACCAGCTCGCCGCGATGGAAATGATGGCGGTCAATCCGGTCCGCCGTGTGCTGGTGCCAAGGTTTCTCGGCGGAGTTATCGCAATGCCGTTTCTGGTGGCCGTTTTCACGTGCATCGGCCTGTTCGGGGCCCATTTGGTATCAATCGATTTATTGAGCGTCGACGTCGGGGCTTTCTGGCAGCAGATGCAGCTATCGGTTTCCATGGATGATATCCGGGAGGGCATCATCAAGAGTTTCGTTTTTGGTGTCGTCGCGAGCCTCTTGGCCGTTTGGGAAGGATACAATGCAATGCCGACTGCCGAGGGCGTTGGTCGGGCGACCACCAGGACGGTCGTTATTTCGGCGATTGCCGTGCTTATCCTGGACTTTATGATTACCGCAGTGATGCTTTAGGGGGCTTCATGCAACAAACACGTTCGGTCGAAATTGGTACCGGTTTATTTGTCCTGCTGGGAATGTCGGCGTTGTTTTTCCTGACAACGCAAACGACCGGTGGCGACACGTTTTCCGCGTCAGACACGTTCCAGGTGGAAGCGCGCTTTGAGAATGTTGGCAGCCTCAAGAGCCGGGCGCCTGTTTCAATGTCGGGGGTCACCATTGGCCGCGTGACCAGCGTTGCATTTGATCCGGACACGCTGGATGCCAAGGTCACGTTTGTTATTGACGCGAAGTACAACAAGATTCCGGATGACTCGGATGCCAGTATTCTGACATCCGGGCTACTGGGTAGCCAGTATATCGGATTGCAGGCAGGAGGCTCCGACACCTACCTCGAAGATGGCAGTGAGGTTTACTTCACACAGTCGGCGATTGTTTTGGAGAACCTGATCGGCAAGTTTTTAGTCAGCTCCAGTTCGGGAGACGATGAATGAGAGCACGGATTCTGGCGTTGCTGCTTTTCGCGGTACCGTTTGCGGCAGCGAATGCCGAGGACGAACAGGACCCGAACCAGGTCATAGAGGAAGCAGTCTCGCTGTTCGCCAGCAAAATGGACGGCCGCAACGAAGAGCTTGCGGCTGATCGTGCGGCGCTGTACGCACTGATCGACGAGATACTCTTACCTCGATTCGACCGAAAATTTGCGGCCCAGGTGGTCCTGGCGAAGCATTGGCGAAGCGCCAGTGCGGCGCAGCGTGAGCGGTTTATCGAGGCCTTCTACCAGGCGCTGGTGCGCCGGTATGCTGACGGGCTACTCGAGTTTCAGCGGGATATGGTGACGATACTGCCGTTTCGCGGTGACCTGTCCAAACCTAGATCAAGAGTGAGAAGTACGGTCCAACTTACTGATGGAACAAAGGTTTCTGTCGATTATGAACTCGTAAAACGGGAATCCGGCTGGCTGCTGTTCAACGTCGTGATCGAGGGCGTTTCCTATGTTCGCAATTTTCGGGCGGAGCTCGATTCCGAGATTCGTGCGTCCAGTCTTGATGCGGTGATCAGCAGGCTTGAGAGTGAAATTGTCGGCAGTGACGAGAGCGCAGCTGCCGGTGAGTAAATTCTCGCTCGAAGATCGTGGCGATGGTCATTTCGCCCTGTCGGGTGAAATGACCTTCAAGACTGCCGAGCAGATCCTGCAAGCGAGTGAAGAGCCCTTCGAAGCGCACACTCGCATCGAGATTGATCTTACCGGGGTAACACAAAGCGACTCGGCCGGGCTGGCGCTGCTGCTTGAGTGGGTGACCTGGGCCAATCACACGGTCCGCGAAATTCGGTTCTCCGGTATGCCGGAACGGGTCATGGCGATCGCAAAGACCACTGAGGTCGACGCGTTGCTAACGCGCGGAGAACGCTGGTCAGGGTTTATCGAGGCACCGGAAAACCAGCAGGCCTGACTTGCCGTCTGTGAGCGGCGACACCGGATCATCGCCTAATAATCTTCGTCAAAATCCTCGTAGAAGTCATCCTCCGGTGGATTGCCGTCATAGACTTCGAATTCCCGGTTCTGCAGGTAGGATTCGCGCAGCGTAACGTACGGGTCTTTTGAATCTTCGAGGAACTTCTCGGCCGTCAGCAGATTCTGGCGGAGATCGACAATCTGCAAGACGACGAGCTTGTCGCGAACCGACGTATTGTCATAGTGATACAGCGGGTGGGACAGGGTGTCGAGAGGCATCAACACCGCGTCACGCAGCGTCCGCGGGCCAAAAAAAGGCAGCATGATGTAAGGGCCATCCGGCACGCCCCAGACGGCAGCCGTTTGCCCAAAGTCCTCAGGGTACTCTTCCATTCCGCTGGCGCTGGCAACATCGAACAGACCGCCGATTCCCAGCGACGAGTTGAAAAGAAATCGTCCGGCTTCCGATAACCCCCGCTTCGGCTTCCCTTGCAGGAAATTATTCAGTACCGAGCGGGGCGTCGTGAGGTTTTGGAAGAAATTGGAGACACCGTTTTGGATCGGTGTCGGCAAAATCTTCTGATAACCGCGTGCCAGTGGCTTTGTCGTCACTCTGTCGACCGACGTATTGATCTTATACAGCGTACGGTTCATCGGTTCCCAGGGGTCGGCGGCGGCGCGCTGCCCGGGCGGGATCGAAGCGCAGCCTGAGAGGACAATCAGGAGCCCGATCGCGATGGCGATAACGGTCCCGCGACGCTGCATGTCAGTTTGAGTTGCGCGCGGCGACACCAGTCGAGCGGTTCTGGTGCAAGCGACGGAGTTGTTCTTCGGACATGAACTCTCGAATGAAGTCGATTCGCGCCTCGAAACGAATCCGCTGAATTTCCTGCAGCTCCGGCAATCGCAACGCCTGCTGCAAGTAGGTAATTCCGCCGATGAGATCGCCAATCATCAGCCGATACTCTGAAAGGTAATAAAGGGACTCCGCGTTTTCACCGGCCTCGCTGGCCGCGCGTGCGATCAGGCGAACCTGGTCGGGCGTCGGCGGAACATTGTTCAACAGGTCAAGCAGCATTGTGTGCGCTTTCTGCGGCTGATTAAGCTCCAGCAGGCGTTCACCGTAGGCTATGACCAGCGGTACGTTGCGAGGGAACAGTGCCAATGCATTCTCGAATACTTTCAATGCATCGTCCTGTCGTCCCGCCTTGACAAGGACTTCACCCAGCGCAATGTGATAAGCGATCACATTTGGGTTGTGCTCGATCAGGTAGTCACCTATATCCAGGGCTTTCCAGTATTCGCCGTCACGCAAGTAGGCAAGCATCCTTCCATAGCGCTCTGCTTCATTCTGGTTCTGGTAAGGACGATCTTCGAAGTAGGCAACCGCTTCCTTCGACGTGTCGAAGTCGTAGACTTTGGTGCGGATCTTTGCGATGCGATAACTGATCGAGTCTGTTCTCTGAACCTGCGGATAATCGCGTGCGCGGTTCCTTGCTTCGGCAATTCTTGCCGTCGTGACCGGGTGAGTCATCAGGAATTCGGGGGCGCGCTCGTCGGGCGAGCGGGTGTTTTGTCGGGACATGACATCGAAAAACGACGCCATGCCATAGGGGTCGAATCCCGCACTGGCCAGTGCCGCGATGCCAACACGATCTGCCTCGTATTCGTTCGAGCGTGTGAAATTGATTTGTTGCTGGATGGACGTTCCCTGGCCAACCGCCATACCTGCCTGGGCGACGTCTGAATTGCCGCTGGCCACGCCGGCCAGGATCGCGCCGAGCATGATCGCCGTTGAGACGATGCTTTGACGTGAGTTTGCGTGAATGGCCCGCGCGATGTGCCGCTGGGTAACGTGCGCGACCTCGTGCGCCAGGACGCCAGCGAGTTCATCTTCGCTGCGAGTCGCTTCCAGCAGGCCGGTGTGCACGCCGATAAATCCACCCGGCAGAGCAAACGCGTTGATACGCGCGTCTTTCACGACGAAGAACGTGAATTCGTGATCCCCTTCATTTGTCTGTGCAGCGACCTTGCTGCCGATCTCGTTGATGTATTCGTTTACCAGCGGATCTTCGACGACGGCGCCCGAGGCTCGGATATCACGCATGATGGCGCGACCGATCTGTGCTTCCGTGTTTTTCGACAGAATGGCGTCAGCCGGGCTGCCCATGTCCGGCAGGAGGATCTCGTTTGCACCCGCATTCGCCGTGACCAGCGAGGCGGCCAGTACCGATAGCAGGAAGCGATTTCTTAGTGTTTTCAACATGGCTAGTAAGACTGGTGGTTGTCTCCGACGTTCCCGCTATTTCAGGGCCTTGACGGCCTCCAGGACCTCGGCAGCGTGACCCTTGACCTTTACCTTGCGCCATTCCTGCCGCAGCTTTCCGTCCGCATCGATGAGGAAGGTACTGCGTTCGACGCCCAGAAATTTACGGCCGTACAAGCTTTTTTCCTGGATGACGTCGAATTGACGGCACAGGCGTTCATCGGGGTCGGAAATCAGATCAAACGGAAGCTCTTGTTTCGCCTTGAATTTTTCGTGCGATGCGAGGCTATCTCGCGAGACGCCCAAAACGACGGCTTTCTGGCGTTTGAATTTCGCATGCAGGTCGTGGAAATCCTGACTCTCGGTAGTACAGCCGGGTGTCGCATCCTTGGGGTAGAAATAGAGGACGACATGCTTGCCACGCAACGCCTTCAGTTGAATGGTCTTGTCGCCAGTGGCCGCTGCCTTGAAGTCAGCAACGACACGATTCAGTTTTGGTCTGCTCATAACATCACTACTTTACGGGTTCCAGAATAGCGTCCAGGTTCAGGCGGTCGCAGATTTCGAGGAATTCCTCCCGAAGCTGCGCGATGTGCACCGACGCCGGGACGTTGATCGCCATCTGTACTGCAAACATCGGCGAGCCGGTATGAGCCGCCGCATAGCTGCGTGTCGCAACATCCGCAATCTCAATGTCCTTCGATGCGAAGAAATTGGCCAGATTGAATACTATGCCTTGTTGGTCGAGACTGACAATGTCGACGGCGTAGGGCATGCGGTCGCCCTTCGTGGGCTTCTCATCCGTTTGCCGGATAGCGATCGTGAGGTCCTTGCTCGTGCCGAGCTTGTCGAGGCCCTGTTCCAGTTTGTTCAACGTCGCCCAGTTACCGGATACCAGCAAGAGCATCGCAAACTCGGAACCCAGCGTCGTCATGCGACTTTCCTCGATGTTGCCGCCGCAGGATAGGATTACCTTGGTCAGGTCCTGAACTACGCCAGTCCGATCCGGACCAACTGCTGAAATTACAATAAGTTGTGACATTTTTATCGAAGTGTCCTTACGATTTTGACTACCCCCGGTAAAGGCCTTGCCAGCACCGGACATGAACAGTAACATCGCCGCCTTATTTGTGGCGAGGACAACATGTGTTTAGCGGTAGCCTGGTCGCCCTCGTTACGCCGTTTGACGGCAACAATCGGGTCGATTACGAGAGTCTCAAGCGGCTGATCGATTTTCATGTGGCGTCCGGCAGCGACGGTCTTGTCATCGCGGGTACAACCGGTGAGTCGGCAACGCTGGCGCGAGACGAACACATTGAGTTGATCAACCGCGCGGTCGAGCTTGCTGACAGTCGACTGCCCGTCATCGCGGGAACCGGATCCAATTCCACGGCGCAGACGGTTGACCTGTCGCGAGCGGTCGCTGGCAGCGGAATCGATGCCTACCTGGTCGTTGTGCCGTATTACAACAAACCGGTTCAGGAGGGCCTGTTCAGGCATTTCAGCGCGGTTGCCGATGCTGTGGACAAGCCGGTCATCCTGTATAACGTGCCGGGCCGAACGGTTGCGGATTTGCTGCCGGAGACCGTTGCGCGGTTGGCGCAGCATGAGAATATCGCTGCGATCAAGGAAGCGACGGGCAACATCGAGCGATTGAAGGCGATCCGGGAGCTCATAGAATGCGATTTTGCGTATTACAGCGGTGATGATTTCACCCTGTTGCCCTTTATTCAGAATGGAGGGCAGGGTGTTGTGACAGTAAGCGGAAATGTCGCTGCGGGCCAGGTTGCCGGCGTCTGCAAACTGGCGCTTGATGGCAAGTATGACGAAGCGAAAGCGCTTGACGATACCTTGCAGGCATTGAACAGAATGTTGTTTATCGAGTCGAACCCGATTCCGGTAAAGTGGGCGGTCGGTCAAATGGGCTTGATGGCAGATCATATTCGCTTGCCATTAACGCCGTTCCCGGCAAGGTTCCACGATGAAATGCGAGCGGCCATGCGTCAGGCCGGCGTCGCTCTGGAGAATTAAGGCATGACCGCAATCAGGATACGGACCGTAGTGTTGGCTGTGGCGTCACTGGGCGTTCTCACGTCCTGTGGCGGTGCGAAAGTCAACGAAACCTGCGATGAGGTTCGCGCTTATCAACTGGTTGTGCCCGGCAAGCGAATCGTGGTCCCGGACGGACTGGATCCGCTGGATGAGTTCAAGGAAATGCCAATTCCGAAAGCAGAGACACCGCCAAGGCCGGCGGGATCGCGCTGCATCGAAAGCCCGCCGTCAATCCTGGTCGGTGGCGCAAAGGATAACAGCGAATAGGTCGAATCAATCCCGCCCGGAGTAGTGGCGGGTTGAGATGACAGTATGTAGGAGAGGTGGCTGAGCGGCTTAAGGCGCTCGCTTGGAAAGCGAGTGTACGTTTATAGGGTACCGCGGGTTCGAAAAAACGCGGCAGCGTTTTAGACGCGCGAAGCGCGCCCCGAAGGGGTGAGGATCGGCCCAAGCCGATTCGAATCAATCCCGCCCGGAGT
>DDIP01000024.1:8240-10634 GCA_002338605.1 Proteobacteria bacterium UBA1847
GAAAGCGAGTGTACGTTTATAGCGTACCGCGGGTTCGAATCCCGCCCTCTCCGCCATTTGTATTGCATATCTATTTGTTTCTAAAGAATAATTTTGTTCATGTAGATAGTCAGTACCACTAAAATACGCGTATTTTTTTTGATGGCTCTTCGATACTCGCTAGCTTCGGAGAACATTGATACTTGTCTCAATCGGCTCAGTTGTGGCCCGATTTGAAACGCACCGGTACCAGGCCAATCCCGCAAGCTCGTCTATTATTTCTTGATTCCATAATTCCCATACTTGATTGGCCAACTCTTAATCGACAAGCAGCGCCTCTATTCAAAGTTCGGTAAACATGGGACCTCCCCCTGACGTTGAATCGCATTTCGTAAGCGCCGGTATTTCTTACATATTCAAATTACGCCTGACGGACTTGATCCGTTACTTCATTGCAATTCAGTGCCTTACAGATAGGGTATAAAACTTGCAACTCTATCGAGTGAATTCAATTCAACTCGGAGAATTGGTGCTGCGATGAATCTACTAGATACTGGCTCTGGCGGAATAGGACTTAGTGGATGGCAGTGGGCATCCAAACGGGTTGCAGGAACGCTGTCTTTCGTGCTCCTCATCTGTTTTTCATACTCAGCAGCTGCGGTGCCAATCTTTCAGATTACGGACCTCGGTGTCCTTGATGGCGACTACCGGAGCCAGGCACGCGGAATCAATATCCATGGCCAGGTCGTGGGTTCTAGTTCTACTTCTACTGGCAACCGAAGTCGTGCTTTCGTTTGGGACCCCCTGACAGGGACAATGACCAATCTCGGGGCCTTGTCGGGAGTAGACAGGTACGGGAGGAGCTTCAGTCGAGCCAATGCAATAAATGATGTTGGTCAGATAGTCGGGTCATCGACGCAATGTGGCGAAAATGCTAGCTATTGCGGGTCTACTGCCGTCCTGTGGCAGAACGACACAATACTTGATATCGGCCCTTTCCCTAGCTCACGAGTTCAAGCAACGGATATTAATAATCTGGGCCAGGTTGTGGGCCAGTGGGGTGATGGAAACATATTCGAGATGTTCTATTGGCGGCCGGATACAGGTATTGTCGATCCGGGCGACGTGCCCTGGCCGCCAAAAGATATTTCTTTCGGGCTAGATGGCGAAAGGGCCCGGGGTATCAATGATCATGGTCAGGTGGTTGGAGTCCTGCAAGGCGAGTATCCGGATAAAAAAGGATTTGTGTGGGATCAGAATAGCGGTTTCACGCCCATCGGCTATGACCTGGGGCCCGGTCGTCGAATTGAAGCCCGGGACATCAATAATTTAGGGCAAATCGTCGGGTTTAACTCTGATGGATATAGTGGCCAGGGATTCATCATGATTGACGGTTTGATGGTTGAGATCGGGGAGCTTTCTGGAGGTTGGTCTGGTTCCGGACCAAGTAGCATCAATGACGCTGGCCAGGTCGTCGGCGGTTCGTTCCTCTGGGACCAATACCTCGGACTACTTGATCTGAACGACTTGATCTCGCCATTGGACCCACTGTACGGCAGTACCACGATCCTAAACGCATTCGACATCAACAACTATGGCCAGATCGTGGGAGTTGCCGACTTCGGTGGTGTGAGGCGCGGTTTTTTGGCGACACCCGTTCCCGTTCCCGAACCCGGCACACTCGCACTCTTCGGCATAGGTCTCCTCGGAATGGGATTGTCCAGACGTAGGAAGAAACTCTCACAAGTCGCCTAGCTGAGAATCCTGCTCGAGTAACACTTTGGCAATTTCCCTTAGCAATGGCGGCGTTCCGTATTCTGTAGTGGCTAGATGCGTAATCTGTTGGCTTAGCAGTCTACTGGAAAAAAGTCGCATCAGACTCCGGCAGCACAATGAAACCTTGGGCATATTCAGCCCCTAGCTTCTAAAAAAATCAGAAAAAAAACTTGCCGAAACTTGCCGTTCAAATAATGCAATTAGCCGTCGGTTATTGGTCTGTATACAAATTCGCGATTCAGGAAATGCCGCTGGTAGAACGATTAGGTAACCGACAAGGAATGGTCGAATCGTCAGATTCTCGGACGACTGGTGTTAACCCGCTTTGTAGGGCAGCGGCCGTTATTAAACGGAAAAGAAACGGGCCTCTTAGGAGGGGGATTGGCTTGCAGGGTAGTAGCCAATTCCTAGTTTGTCACGCCGCTTCAAATCAAATAAAAGGAGGCCGCTATGCCCCCGCCAAAAGCAGCCGTTCGACTAATATTGTGCTCACACGTGGTTACTGACCCAAAGTGACCGATCGAAAATAACTAGGTGTCATCCGTAAGCTTCCCCGCATCTGACACAGGCTGAAGTTGGAGTTTTCTGGCAGGATATTACTGCGAGGAGACGAAGATGAAACGAAGCCGATTTACCGAA
>DDIP01000021.1:0-2312 GCA_002338605.1 Proteobacteria bacterium UBA1847
CATCCAACGACAAATGCGGCCAGGGCGCGCGGCAGCCGTATTTCCCAGACAACGATATTGTCGCCAGCCGTGGACTGGCCGAGCAAGGCTTTGAGTACCTGCACAAAGCCCATTGGTGTGGAGCCAAGCAAGCAGGCGGCGAGAATCGCCACGACAGCGGCGGTAACCAGCACAGCGAGCAGGTGACGAGATATCATTTCGCGGCCAAAGCCTCGACGGCATCCAGCAAAAACCAGGCACCGCATGACGTCCAGGCTCCTTGCAGCATGACCACAGGTCGTTCGGCAAGCTGTCGCCCGGCGACCGGATGTCGCATCGGGCTCCACAATGCGGGGCGTATCGTGTCGATGTCGAAGAACGCTGCGGCAACCAGGTCCGGCTGTTCGTAAGCAAGGCGCTCCAGCGGTAGTGAGCGCCATCCGGCCCTGGTTTCAAAATTCTGAAGACCAGCGGCCAGCAGCATTTCATGAACGAGCGTACCGGGACCGCTCGTCACGCCAGTCGGGGTCATGTACAGCACCTTGCGCGGCTTATCGTCGATTGCGAGTGCAGCAAGTCGCCGGTCAAACTCGGCAAGCATTTCGACGCCGCGTTCGGGAACGCCGAGCACATCGGCAACCGTCAATATCGCGGCACGAATGTCGGCGAGGTTCTCGGCGTAGGGGAGCTGCAGAACGTCAATACCGGCACGATGGAGCAAGCTCGCTATTCGCGGACCACCGCCGTAGGAACGCACGACCAGGTCCGGTCCGAGAGACAGTACGTCTTCGGCGAGTGGTCGTACAGTCGACACGCCGGTAGCCTGTCTGCGCATGTACGAGAATGCCTTATCGGCATCCGGTGATACTGCGAGAATACGCGACGCTGGCAGCATCTTGAGCAGGAATTGATCCGCACAATAGTCGAGGCTGACAACCCGCCTGGCCGTCGGTTCCGCTATCGCCGGGCCGCCTGAAATCAGGGCGAGCAACACTGCGATGTAAAAAGCGCGAATCATCAACTAAAAGCTGAGCCGTGCGCCAATGAATGCCGACAGGCCCGGAGTGCCGTATCCTGGCACCTGCTGATAGTGGCGATCCAGAAGGTTTTCGATGCGTGCAAACACCGTGATGCTGTCGCTCAGGACAAAGCGACTTGAAACGTCAACGCGGGTCCACGCATCGACGCCGCCACTGGCGTCCTGCTCCTTGTCGTTGTAACGGACAAGGAGGGTACCCGAAAGCCGTCCTTCGGGATTGATCGCGAAACCCAGGTCGCCGGAACGCTTTGGTACCCGCGCAAGTGCGATACCGGCACCATCTCTTGCGTCAATCCAGGTCGCGTTGATCGAAGCCTCGAGCCAGTCGCTGATTTGATAGCGAGCAGCCAGTTCGACACCATCGGAGGTTGCCGCGGCGACATTCTCGTAGGCACCGATCGCGAACGAAAAATCAATCAGGTTCTCCGTGTCCTGGTCGAACCACGTCAGTCCAACTTCACCGCGTCCGTCTGCGGTACGTACCGTAATACCGATGTCCAAAGCCTGTGATGTTTCCGGTTTCAGCTCCGCGTTGGGCTCTGTCGCGCCACAACAAAAGAACGTGGTCTGGAACAGCGTTGGGGCCTTGAATCCTTCACCCCAACTTGAACGCAGCGTGATCTGCTCGTGTGGATTGTATGCTGCTGCGAACCGCCCTGTAATTTCGTTGCCGTATTGGTCATGATCGTCATTGCGCGCTCCGGCCGTCAATGTCAGAGAATCCGTCGTGCGCCACTCGTAGAGCGCAAACAAGCCGTCAATCGATGAGTGCGCGTCACCCGCTTCACTGTGCTCATGCTCGATGCCGAACGCGAATCGATGATTCTCGTTTGCCGTCAACGTACCTTGATAGCGGTACGCCAATCGATCGCCTGCACTTTCGAAACCGGGTTGGCCGTTCGCAAAACTTCGCCGATCGATGTCCGAATAACCGACCAGGAACAGGTTTTCGAGATTGTCACCGAAAAGCGGCAGTTGCAGCGTGACACTTGCCGCAGTTTCCTCTGTTTTGCTGCGTTCGTCGCCGTCGGCAACGTTACCCGGCGCGCCAAAAAAGAAGCTGTCGAATTCCGTATCGGCATCGGTTCTGAGTACGGTCGCCTGCAATCGTGCCTTGCCAACGATGAGTCCGGCCACGGCGCTAACCGTCTGGGATTCGTAGGCATCAGCTTCGGTATTGCCATGGACTTCGTCGGCTTTGGAAATCCCATCCGTTGAACTGTGCACTGCGGCGATGCGGAAACTAAATCGCTCGCCGGAACCGCTGGCCGATGCGCCACCGCGCAGGCTGCCG
>DDIP01000021.1:2414-8174 GCA_002338605.1 Proteobacteria bacterium UBA1847
CGCAGGCTGCCGTAGGAGCCACCTTGCAGAAATACATCGCCACCAAAGCCATTGCCGGGCCGTTTCGTGACGATGTTGATTACGCCACCCATGGCGTCGGATCCCCAGAGCGTCGACTGCGGGCCGCGTAATATCTCGATGCGGTCGATACTGGCCGGGTCGAGGCGTGCAAAATCGAACCCACCACCCGGTGCGCCCGGGTCGTTGACAGCAACACCATCGATGATCACCAGGGTCTGGGCACTCGCGGCACCGCGGATCCTGACCGAGGCAGCACCACCCAGGCTTCCGTTCTGGTTGATCGTGACGCCGGGCACCAGTGAAATCGCGTCAATAACGTAGTCAACGCCGAGTGCCTCGATTTCGTCCGCGGAAATGACAGTGACGCTTGAGCCGACTTCGGCGCGTGGTTGCTCGAGCCGGACACCGTAGACGATCACAGAATCGCGATCGTGTTGATCCGGCGCCTGGGCGTGGGCGAGGCTACCCAGGGGCAGGGCTAGAACGATACCTGTCAGGAATGAAATTTTCATTGGATTTTCCCCGATGTCCGGGCGTCGACGTCGGACATATTGAAACGACTGGTTGCGGCTTCACTGATCATGCAGTGCGACGAACCGACTACATGTCGTTTCACGGGAAGTGAGATTCCGGCCCTGCAGGTTAACCCGACCTTGGACGAACGACGCGATGGCAGGTTTCCTGGCTTGTTGATCGTCAATGTTGGCCGCCTTCCCGGGACAGGTCGTCCCAGTGGCTAGCTGGCCAGCATTTCCCAACTTACAGTTGCGGGTACAGCCCCGGAATTTCTCCGGATTCCCTCTTAGCTCCTGACATCGGAGCACCATCTGGGAACAGAAATTAGTGCAGCCTCCCGGCCATGTCAAACGGACCCGAAGGAGTTTAGGAGTAGCGAATCGATAACACGCTCAGAGTCTGTTCACGCTCACCGGTCTTCACAACCACGTCATCCCCGACCCGCCTGCTTCTGAGGGCTTTTGCCAGTGGCGAATCCATACTGATAGCCTGGCATTTCGGGTCGGTTTCGTCCGGGCCAACGATCCTGTAGGTGAGGGTCGCGCCGCGTTCATCGCGCAACTCGACGGTGGCGCCAAAGTAGATGGCGTCGCCGTTCGGAGATTCGCGCACAACCTTGAGGCTTGGCATCCGTTTCTGAAGGTAGTGAATCCGACGATCCAGGCCGCCGAGCTCTTTCTTGCGATAAATGTATTCGGCATTCTCAGACCGGTCGCCCTCGGCCGCTGCGGCCGCAAGTGCTTTGACGACTTCGCGCCGGCGGCGCCAAAGTTCATCGAGCTCGGTTTGCAGCGCATTGAATCCAGCCGGCGTGATGTACGGCGAAGAGCTGGGGGGTGGGGGTCGCCAGCGTCCCATTGCTAACTATTGGCACGCCAGGCAAGCTTTGGCATCAGGCGAATCCATTCAGCAGTTTCTTAAGATCGGTCATCATCTGGCGCAGCGTCCCACTCATCAGAACGAATTCTGCATCAAGGCGCGCAAGCGGATCCAGTTCGTCGCCATGATCGTCGTCCATACCGAGAAAACGGAGTTTGCCAAGTGTACCGTCCTGGTCGATAACACAGCTCAGGATATTGTCATACTCAATCGCGAGGTGTGTAAGGCGCATGCCGTCGGTGACATGATTCCGAATGCTTTTCTCACTTAAATCAAACTGGCTCCAGCGCACCTTCGAGCCCGCATCCGCAGAATCCTGCATTCTGCATTCCCGACCCACAGCAAATTGCCGGGGGGCATCACCGAGGAATATCCTCGTCAGCAGTTCGCCGACGGGCTGGTTGAATTGCAGGGGACGGAGATTACTGATCGGCATCGCAGCGCCAAGTCGGCGCAGGAATCGCTCCGCTACAGAGGCCTGAAGCGCATCGATGCCAATCAGGTTCTCTTTGAGGTCAACAAATCCCCAGGTGCGATCTGATCGAAGCATTGCCTTGGGCATCAGTTCATCGCGTGCTTCGGCCTTCATCCGGCGTTTCTCGCTCGCGCTTGGCGCCTCTTTCATGCGAGCTGCGTAATCGTCGATTCGAACGTCAAGTTCTTCTTTAATAACGGACGGTGGCAGCACTCGTGACTGGCTACGCATTCGTATCAGGTCCGCACCGTTAACACGGCGTGCAAGCGCATCGCCAGCATCCGGGTAGATTGCTACCCAGCCCGAACTTCGCTCCGTCAGCGGTCCGCAGGGCTTGAATTCTGCCGCTCGCAGGGCCTGGGTGACCTCTTCCTCGGAGTTGGGCCAGCCATCGCCGATGCGGTAAAAGCGTACGTTTCGAAACATGGTCTTCTTTCTGTTGCCAGTGGGGCGCCGCAGTATCACTATTTCAATGCGGGAAGTCGACCGGGACTACGCAAGCAATAGCTATCGACAGCCAGTTCGGCATCATCAGCAGTTCATTAACTATCCCACAGTTCTGGGATTTCCGCCGCGAGCAAAATACCGGCTGAATGGGAATGGCGGGATCAACCGCCAGGGAAGTAAGTAGAGTGGAAAAGTGCGTACGAATGGTCGAGGTAGCGGGTGCTTTGCCCGCATCTGTCCGAACCAGTTTCGATGTTGAAGCGATGGTGTCGCAGTCAGGGGGTCGATTCAGGCCGCGGCGGGGCATCATTGAAGCCCTGTCTGGCGTTCGAGAGCGGCGGGTGGCCGGCAACGAGGAGCAATGTTCGGACCTGGCGGTCAACGCCTGCCGGCAGGTCTTGCGGCGATCCGGCGTTTCACCGGAATCGATCGATCTGTTGATATTTGCGTCGGCGGGACAGGATCTGATCGAACCGGCAACTGCGCATATCGTGCAATCAAAACTGGGTACACGGTGCCCGGTTTTTGACGTCAAGAATGCCTGCAATAGTTTCCTGAACGGCGTGCAGCTTGCGGAATCGCTTATTGCCAGCGGCGCGGGCAAGAATGTTCTCGTTGCCGTCGGCGAAATTAGCTCGCGTGGAATCGCGTGGCATGCGGACAGCCTTAACGACTTCAAAATGAATATGCCGGGTTACACCATGGGAGATGCGGGAGCTGCGGCGTTGTTCTCGGCGGCAACTGATGGCAGCGGCATCTTCTATCGCAAATTCGCATCATTGAGTGAGCACTGGGAGCTGACGACGGTACTGGCGGGTGGATCAATGCATCCGCGCGGCGCGGAGCATTCGTATATTCGCGCCAATAGTCCAAGACTCAAACTCGCATTTCGCGAAATCGGCTTGCCTTTTCTGCGCACGGCTTTGAACGAAGCCGGTGTTCAGTTCGAGGATTTCAAGCGCATCTTCGTTCACCAGGTATCGTTGGCTTACTTGAATAACATGCTCGAAGAAAGTGGGATCCCGGCTGGCAAGGTTGAAATCACGGTACCGGAACTGGGCAATCTGGCCGCAGCCACCATTCCGGTGGCGCTCGCACAGGCACGGGAGCGCGGCACGATTGGCCGTGGGGATCGCGTCATGTGTCTGGGCCTGGCCAGTGGTATCAGCATTGGCGTGTTAATGATGGATCTCTAAGTGCGCACTCAGGAACAAGCGGCTGTGACCCACGACCTGTACGTCGTCGTGCCCTTTTTTAACGAAGAGCAAGCATTGCCGCAGACGCTAAGGGCATTAGTCGAGCAGGAGAATCAAAACTTTGCGTTGGTTCTGGTTGACAACGGCAGCACCGATGCCAGTGCGGCAATTGCGATTGAGTTTTCACATCGTATTCGTCATTTCGCTGTGCAGGTTATCCAGGAGCCTGTCAAGGGCACCGGGGCCGCGGCTGATACGGGATTTCGGCACGCAATCGCTGCAGGGGCACGATGGATTGCGCGAACAGATGCGGACTGTTTGCCGCGTGCAAACTGGACCCGCGTGTTACGCCAGGCGCTCGAGGTGAACGGGCTCGACTTTGTTGCCGGGAGAATTAAGCCGCGGCAGGACGAATTGCCATTGTCGCGAGCTCGACGTGCGTTGATCGGTTTGGTGGTCTGGATTGCGGAAAATTACGGCAAGATCCACCGACGCGGTCCGCAGTTTCGCTACCCGTACTTCATGGCTGCCGGCAATAACCTGGCAATCAGCGCTGAGCTCTATTTGCAAAGCGGCGGATTCCCACGTTCATCGCTGGAAGATGTTAATGAAGATCGCGTGCTGTCGGAAACGGTTAGAACGTTGACCGCGAATGCAGCGTTTCGTGACGACCTGGTTGTCCATAATTCTGTGCGGCGATTGCAGGCATACGGCGTGGTCAATACCTTGCGCTGGTATCGAAATCGAGGCTACCGCCCGGACGTGGTTGATATTCGGTGAGCTACACGCGGCACGAAGAGGCTCTGAATTTTGCGGCGCATCCCTTGCTATGGGCGCTCGCAAGAATGGCACGTCATCGCCGTCCGTGCTGGCGAGTTCCCGGCCTGGGCGTCGTTGTTAGCGACGCACGAATGGCACGCGAGATTCTGAGCCGGGATACGGAGTTTACGAAAAACGGTCCAGGCAGTTTTGCCAGCGTAATCTCCGAGGGTCTGGGCGATATGGCGCTTGGAAACATGGACGGCGCAAAGCATCGTGAGCTGCGATACGCGCTGGCGGAAGTGCTGGCGCCGGAACGCGCGGAGAGCATCATTCGTGAGCGTCGTACAGATTTGTACACGATGTGTGACTCACTTAGACGAGGCAGCATCGTCGATATTGCACGTTTCACCCGGGGCTGGGCTGGTCGAATTGCGTTCGACGTTATTGGTGCCAGGCCGCCGGCGGGCGAGGAGGATGCCGCAAGCCAGGAACTGGTGCGCCGCAGTGCAGGACTGTCGTCCATACTCGGATTTCGCAAACCGTCAGCAGGAGCAATGCGTAAAGCTGCAGTTGACCGCGACGCATTGGCCGAATTCTTTCGCGATGCGTACCGACAACCAGCGCCACCGCGATCGCTTATCGCGGTACTTCATGATTTGCAGCTCGATTTTGAGTCGGCACTGGGTTTGTTGCTGATATACGCCATCGGTGGGACGCTGACACTAAGCGCCGCATTGCCGAGAATTCTTGCCCTGCTGATTGACAGCGGGTCTTATCGCGAGCTGGTTCGGAATCCAGCGCTGACTTCACAGGTAGTGGACGAGGGCCTGCGATTTACTACTCCGTTGCCGGGAACGGTTCGCATCGTTCGAAAACCGGTGGTTGTTGACGGTATTGCGCTGGCCGCCAGCACCCGGCTGATTATTTTGACCTGTAACATGGCGCGGGACCCAGAGTATTTTGAGAATGCCAACCGGTTTGAAATCTCGCGTGTCTACAATTCGCGTGCTGGACGATTATGGTACGGGGCAGGCGTACACCGATGCGCCGGTTTTAGCCTGGCGCAGCGCGAACTGAAGGAAGCGCTCAGCGTGTTCGCCGCCCGGGTTCCATCGCTTCGTATCACGGATCGTAGAGTGACATTCGGAGCCTTGTTGCCGGCGTATCGCGAGCTGCTGATTGATTCATCCGGGGCCATGCACGAATGGCGGTGATTTCCTTGCTGCAGGGACTCGATGCGATACGCGAGGCAGGTCCGGATCGCATGGCAATCCGTGACAGCCAGGGGCCGGGTCTGACACGCAAGCAAGTGTATTCTCGGGCGACCCGTCTGATGCGAGGTTTTCAGAATACGGGGCTTCGCCCCGGTGATCCTGTCCTATTTGCGGTAAGACCGTGCGCAGATGCCGTCGTGCTGATGATAGCGATTGTGTCAGCGGGCGGTGTCCTGGTGCCGCTGGACCC
>DDIP01000055.1:0-191 GCA_002338605.1 Proteobacteria bacterium UBA1847
ATTGGAGGCTGCAAACCCGATCAGTAGCGCCATCAGCAGTGTTTTGCGGCTTAGCGCCAGTGTCGCGCTGACCATCGGAATGGCGGCAACGGCGGAAGCCAACGCGTAAACGCCGACCAGAAAACCGATCTGGCTTTCCTCGAGGTTCAGCCCCTCGGCCATCTGCGGCAAATACCCGACGGCACCAGCTC
>DDIP01000055.1:289-9105 GCA_002338605.1 Proteobacteria bacterium UBA1847
GACGGCACCAGCTCGGACAGAATGCCAACGAAGGTGACGCTGGCCATCAGGCCCAGGACAAACCATGAAAAGTTCTGCTTGTCGTTAGCGGAGGAAATTGTGGACATCGTGCTTTACGCCCTTGCGATTATTGTTTTCGTTTGATTCCTGTTGGCGCAAGAACGCTCAACGACCTGGATTATTTCGCGGTCATTGTCGCAACCACCCGGAATTGTCGAAACTGGTAATTCCGCGTAGCGACCTGTGGATGGCCACAAGGGCTTCCGCTTTCAGTGTGCTTTGCGCGTCTTCGCTAACGCGGTCCTTTCAGATAATCGTTGATGGCGAAGCCGATACCAATGCGTTCGCTACGTACATTGTAGTCCAGAAGACTTTCGCCGTAGCCATTAAAGTACTGTGCGAAAATCCTGGCGTGTCTGAACAAAGGATAGCTCCAGGTCAATTCGACACTCTGTTTCGCTGTGCCCGGCCGGTACATGGTGGTGAAAGTATTGTTGTTGGGTGCAAAAATAAGGCGTGCCTGTCCGTAACCCTGGTAACGATGCAAGCCGGGATTTTGGTCATCCGAACCGTCTTCCGGCAAGCGGTACCATGTGGTAAGCGCGAGCGCGAGCTTATCCGTGATGTCGACTGCTACTCGTGCTTCGATTCGGTCCCAGCTACGGGATAGTAGTTGGGTACGTCCGTTCGACTGATGCACAAAGCCTAAATCCCAGCCCGCGATATCCATGCCCCAAAAGCTTGGGCCACCATAGTGGCGGAGAAATAATTCGGGTTCGTAATTGGTTTCGCGAAATGGTTTCGAAAATTGCCCGTTGTACACTTGCCACCAGGCCCGATTGGTGTAGGCCACCAACAGATCCGTGTCCGTGCCCCACAATTGTTGTGCAACCGGAAATTTGATACTCACCTGCATCTCGGCTTCGGTGTAGTCGACGGCGTTGTCCCCGCCCAGCTCGCTGAACGGCGCGTCGTTGGGGTTGTCGTTGTAGGTGATCGGCAAAATATAGTTTGGTCGATGCGGCGTCATCGTATAGTCGCGATCGTAAGACTGCCGTTCGGCCCTGATGCGACGGTCCGTATTGGATTCCGGCAAAACTTCGTTGATCGCCCCGAGTTCCGCCGCGCACGTCGTTCGCACATCGGCAACCGTAGTATCCGGAACAGCTGTCTTAATCGCTTGTAGCAAGCATTGATCAAGAGACGACGCCGCTGCATGCGTTGTTACTGGCAATACTGCGGCTAGTCCAATAAACAAATACCTGCACCTTTGGCCGAAATTTTTTTCAATGTCCGTCATTGTGAATGCCTCACCGGCGCCTGCTGTTGTACTGATGAATCACGGCGAAGGCATCGAACAGCTCGTAGCAAATCAACAACCGTCGCTGCTCAGGTTGCCACGCGGCTTCCGGTCGGCCACAGACTTGCATAACGACAGTCATCGGGTGCTCGAAGGCAAACAGGTCTTCAACGGCCTGAACGGTAAGCTCCAGCAGGTTCAACCGACGAATCTCTTCAAGAGCCTGCCGCTGGATTTGACTATTCGGCCGCTCGTACCGAAAAGTGATTTCTGCCCTGGTCAGGTTGCCGGATTCGCGGCCATAACTGTCTATCAACCAGCGCAGACCGCGATCGGCTATCGCGTATTCCGTCGGACACCCGGCAGCACGATCCTGTGGAAGCTTGAGATCAGTTACGATGTGTGACTGTCCACTTGGGTCACTGCCGTAAAGCAAACAGAGCGTTGCGTAATGCCGCTGAATACTGAGCGCATGGGAACGCCAGTACGGAATTTCGATATCGCTGGATTGTGCAAGATGCCATGTCGTAGAAAACGACATCGCCGCGCTGTAAACGGCTGCATTCAGGAAGGTCGCGGTTGGCTCAGTACCGTCACCGCGCAATAACATTGTTGTCGCAATATAGTCCGCGGTACTTTCGATCGGCCCAAGAATTGGCACATCTTTGTCGCCAATAACAACATGCGCCAGTTCGTGCAGGAGCACGAATTCGAAGTTGCCGACGACGAAATCCAGTCGCCGTTGTCGCGAATCGTCGGCGACAGCTTTACACGATGCGATGGCTATCGCACTCAAAAGCACAATAAGCAACGCGCCAAACCGAACGCCGCCACGATGACGCGCAATTCGATCGGATGAGATTATCACTTTACGTTCATCGTCATGATACTCAATATTCCCGGCGGCTGAGTTTGAACGAACGCTCCGCTGGCACTCATAGCTGGGACTCGCCCGGCAACCATCTCATCATGTGCGTCAGCGTGCGAGTACACCAGGACGTATCCGGTTCCGTCCTAAGCACGGCGGAACCACCATCGTTCCATACCAGTCGGTCGCGACCATTGGTATTCGATTCCAGCGCCAATGCATAGGCCGCCGAGTCGATCTCCTCATCGAACCATCGCGCCATGATCCCTGCAAATGCTTTTGAATCAAACACTATGCCTATTTCTGTATTCTCAGTGAACGAGCGTGGATCAAAGTTCAGCGAACCAATGAAAACGTATTTGCGATCAATAACAAAGGACTTGGCGTGCAGGACCGTCGACTTCGTTGTTCCAAAGGGCGCTTTGTCCTGCTTGCGAAGCTCGTCCGGCTCCCTGTTGCGAGCCTCGTGAATTTCAACACCACCCGCCAGCAAGGGTCGGCGATACTTAGCGTATTTCGCATGCACAATTGCATGATTGTTTGAGGCCAGTGAATTCGTCAATACACGAACGCGCACGCCACGGTCAACCAACTTTATCATGCCGTCTGTACCTGTTCTTCCAGGAATGAAATACGGCGAAATGACAATAATTTCATCTTGTGCGTCGGCGAACTGCGGACCAATTTGACTGATCAGCTGCAGGTCTTTTCGATCCCGACGCGCAGAAAGTTTTTCCGGAAGATCGACGACAAGGCGAGCGTCTCCCCAAAAAAACCGCAGTGCGTTGCCCTTCAATTCCGCTGCAAACTGCGAAGCGACCAATGCACGAGCGTAGGCGCAGTCACGATTCTGATCAGCAAATTCTTGAAGAAATTCACGATGGCGAGCAATCTCACCCGCATCAGGCAGGCGTCGAGCAAGGCTCGAAACAGGATAAGCCAGTTCGTTGTTCCAGTACGCATCAAAGGAGTCGGACACGTCCGCTACGACCGGGCCAATAGTCATGGCGTCGAGGTCACCAAACGTAATTTGGGGATCCGCCTCGAAATACTCATTGCCGATGTTACGCCCGCCAACGACGGCCACCTGGTTATCGACAATAAACGACTTGTTGTGCATGCGCCGCGTCACCTTGCCGAAACGACTTATGTACTGAGTCGCTCTGTTGATTCGACGACTGAACGGGTTGAATACACGTACCTCGACATTTGCATGTGCGCTAAGGAGCACCCAGTCATGGTCCCTGCCCCGAAGATCAATGTCGTCAAGCAACAGGCGTACGCGAACGCCCCGCTCCGCCGCATCGAGGAGCACGTTGAGTAACAACCGACCGACCAGATCGTCGTGCCACAAATAGTATTGGGCATCGATGGATCGCTCTGCATTTTTCGCCAGAGCAGCGCGCGCAACGAATGCACTCGTGCCATTGCCCAGCGGCACAAATCCGGAGTGCCCGGGATTCGCCAGCTTTGCCGCCTCAAATTTTTTGGCCCAGTGAGTCTCGTGCGTATCAGTCATGCGCAAAGAGCTAACCCGTTGCGTGTTGTCCGGGAGAGTTGCGCAGCCCGTCACCGCAAGAGCCACTACTACGGCAACGATGAATTTCACAGGTCTGATTTCAGTGGAGAAAAGAGACAATCGAATCCTTGTAATCCCTTTGTCTTGACTTCAAATCCGGCTGAGCCGTCAGCGCTGTACGCCTTCGGCAATCCGATCGCCCAAATCCTTGTCGACATTGCGCCAGTATTCGAGAGCCCGCTTTAGTACTGGTGCGGAAACGTCGGCAGAGAGATGGCCGACTATATTGGCCACCAATCGGTCGCGCTCAGCGTCGTCCATGACGTCGCGCACCAGGGTCCCGGCCTGACCGAAGTCATCATCGTCACGCCGCAAGGTATAGGCTTTGCGCACCATGTCACCGTCGGCAAACCACAGGCCGGCCTCATCGGTACGTGAAAGGTCAGCCTTCGGACCACCGTATGAGTTTGGTGCGTACACCGGATCGGCAACATTCTCGGTCCGCATCGCGCCATCCTTGCTGTAACTGTTGACGGGCGCCTGTGGTCTGTTTACCGGGATCTGCTTGTAGTTGACGCCGAGCCGCGCACGGTGTGCGTCCGAGTAGGAAAAGCCGCGCGCCAGGAGCATCTTGTCCGGGCTCAGGCCGATTCCCGGTACCACGTTACTCGGCTCGAACGCGGCCTGCTCGATCTCGGTGTGAAAGTCCGTTGGGTTTCGGTTCAAGATCAGCCTGCCGACCTCGATCAGCGGGTAATCCTTGTGTGGCCAGACCTTTGTCAGGTCGAACGGATTGAAGCGATAGGATTTGGCGTCCTCAAACGGCATGATCTGCATCTTTAAGGTCCAGCTTGGAAAATCCCCGTTCTTGATCGACTCAAACAAATCCCGACGATGGTAGTCGGCATCGACGCCGGCCATCGTGTCGGCCTCGGACTGCGTCAAAAACTCGATTCCCTGGTCGGTCTTGAAATGGTATTTGACCCAGAATTTCTCGCCTTCGGCGTTGACCCACATGTAGGTATGACTGCCGTAGCCGTTCATATGCCGCCACGTTTTCGGAATGCCGCGATCGCCCATCAACCAGGTGACCTGATGCGCCGATTCCGGTGACAGTGACCAAAAATCCCACTGCATATCATGGTCGCGCAACCCACTGTCCGCGCGACGCTTCTGCGAGCGGATAAAGTGCTGGAACTTCATTGGGTCTCGAAGAAAAAAGATCGGCGTATTGTTGCCGACCATGTCGTAGTTGCCCTCGGAGGTATAGAACTTGAGCGAAAATCCTCGTGGGTCGCGCCAGGTATCCGGACTGCCGCGTTCCCCGGCAACCGTCGAAAAGCGGATCAGCGTGTCGGTCTTGGTGCCGGGCTGAAATACCTTGGCGCTGGTGTACGCACTGACGTCGCTGGTAACTTCGAAGTAGCCGAATGCGCCGCCGCCTTTGGCGTGGGGTTGGCGTTCGGGGATGCGCTCGCGGTTGAAATTGGCCATCTGCTCGAGCAGGTAGTGATCGTGCAAAACAATTGGACCATCCGCCCCAATAGTAAGCGAGTGTTCATCACTGGCAACCGGAATACCGGCATCAGTGGTTGTGGGTTTTGTTTGATCGGCCATTGCTGTGACTCCTGAAATGCTTGATTAGCGCGAAAAGTGTGTGAACTGGACATACACCTGCACGTATTTACAGTACTGGCGCTGGACCGTACCCTGTCTCTCGACATGAACGGTTGAGCTTCGAGATCAGCCACCTTCGCATATCCTGAGCGTATTATCAGGAATGTCGCACATTTTGAAATTCGCTGTTCTACGTAACACCCTGCGGTCAGCCACAAGAACGATTAATCACGACGTTCGTTACGCTTGAACTGCTCAAACCATCAGAAGGAATCACCTGTGCAAAACAAAGTATTGGATTTTTGGTTTAAAGAAGCCGGGAGCGAAAAATGGTTTGAGAAGAGTTCGGTCTTCGACCAGGTACTTATAGAGCGATTCACCGGCGTGCTTGAGCAGGCGGCCAGGGCAGAGTTCTATACCTGGCGCACCAGCGCCCAAGGGCGCCTGGCTGAAATCATTGTATTAGACCAGTTTTCACGCAATATCTATCGCAACACCCCAGCCGCTTTTGCTCAGGACCCAATGGCACTGGCTTTGGCACAAGAAGCCGTATCAGCTGGTGTCTTGCAAGAACTGGACAGTATTGAAGTTCGGAATTTTGTTCTCATGCCCTATATGCACAGCGAATCAAAATTGATTCACGAACAAGCCGATGCTTTGTTTAAACAATACTCCAGCGAAAAAACCTATGGATACGAACTCAGGCACAAAGCCATCATTGATCGTTTTGGTCGATACCCCCACCGCAATGAAATCCTGGGTCGTGTTTCTACAGAAGAAGAATTAATGTTTTTGAAACAGCCAGACTCATCGTTCTAGGAACAGCGTATGTATGCAGCCGGCGCATCGGTCGCACAGAATTATTTTGCAACCCGAGCAGACGGCCATTTCGGATAAAAGCTACAGAAGCCATTCCACTGGCAGCCATCCGACCACCGTCAACGCGAGGTTTCGGAACGTGCTTGACCCCGGTTCCTCCGTAGTGACCGTGCCGGCCACCGGGTTGACCCATGCGAGCCCGCCATTCTGCGCTTCGACCCGCCATGCCAGACCGCCAAATCCGTCGTCAAAGGCCGCATGCAGTCGGGTTGCAAGGACCTCGCTATCGATTAGCAGACCCATTTCGGTGTTGAGCCGAATCGAGCGGGGATCGAAGTTGAACGAGCCGATAAAAATGCGCATGCCATCGACTGCGAAGGTCTTGGCGTGCAGGCTTGCCCCCGACGAGCCAAAGATCCCGAGATCATCAGGTGTGCCGGGAGCGGCCTGACGGCGAAGCTCGTAAAGGGCGACGCCAGAAGCGAGCATTGCTTTTCGCCGTTTGGCATACCCCGCGTGAACCGGCAGGACGTCTGTGGCCTCCAGTGAATTGGTGAGCATCCGCACCTGGACGCCCCGGGCCTCCAGTGTGGCGAAGGCGTCGACACCGGCCGCGCCGGGGACAAAGTACGGCGAGACGCCGTCGAAACGCGCCTCGATAGTGCCAACCGCCCGGGTCAACTGGCCGGTCAGAAGATCCTCGCGCGGAACGGCCCCCTGCCCTTTTACCGGGTCATCGCTGATCAGTACTGCGTTTGTCCACTCAAAATCAAGCCCACCCCTGGCAAAAGACGCCATGATGTTCGACGCCTTCAGGATCGCCTTGTATTCATAGAACCGGGGATCATCAGTCCAGCGCATCAGCCGGTCACGGATCGGATCGTCGCCTGTCGACTCCACGATGGCCCCGGCCGGATGGACCGAGGGACTGGCCCAGTAGCGGTCAAAGTCCGCGGCCACTTCAGGGACGATCTCCCCTACAGCCAGAACGTCCAGATCGACGAACAGCGGCGTCGGACCAATACCAAAATACTCGTCACCGATATTGCGTCCACCGACAATCGTGGCGATACCGTCGACTGTGAACGATTTATTGTGCATTCGCCTGTTCAGCCGGAAGAAGTCGAATCCGTAGCTGAGCATTTTCAAGCGGCGCAGGTTGAACGGGTTGTAAAGCCGGACCTCGGCGTTCTCGTGCGCGTCGAGCTGCGCAATTTCCGCATCCAGCCCGGACGTGCCGTTATCATCCAGGAGCAGTCGTACGCGCACGCCACGATCCGCTGCGCGGCGCATGGCGTCAAGCAAGAGCGATCCTGTCAGGTCGCCATGCCAAATGTAGTACTGCGCGTCGATAGAGGAGACCGCAGCATCCGCCAGCAGGATTCGAGCCGCAAAAGCATCCGCGCCATTTGCCAGGGGTGTGACGCCAGTCAGGCCAGGACGCCGGTTGCGCGCAGCCCGATCGGCCAGAAGGCCGAATTCCGGGGGCGAAAGCGCAACATCGTCAACCCGATCCTCGACGACCGGGAGCGTGAAAACGATTCGCGCCAAAACGATTGCGATTGCGGCGACGATTATCAGAATCGCCGAGCCCTTCAGTAACCGTAGCATGTCGCGTCCTTTTTTTGCGGGACTACGCTGTCCGGGTCAAGCACGGCAAATCGTGGCTATCGTATTGACAGCCGCTAAATCGTCTGTCCACGCAAGCGCAAAGCATTGCTGATCACAGATGCCGAACTCAGGCTCATCGCCACTGCCGCGATCATTGGCGAAAGCAGCCACCCGGTCAGCGGATATAGCACGCCTGCAGCAATCGGAACCCCCATCGAGTTGTACAGGAATGCGAACAACAGGTTCTGCTTCATATTCCTGACGGTGGCTTCCGACAATTTCCGTGCTGTAGCAATGCCTCTCAAGTCCCCTTTGACCAGCGTCAATTGCGCGCTGCTCATCGCCACATCGGTACCGGTGCCCATGGCAATTCCGACATCGGCTTTTGCCAATGCAGGCGCATCGTTGATTCCGTCGCCCACCATGGCCACGACGTGTCCTTCCCGTTGCAGCTTATCCACCAAAGCGAGCTTCTCATCCGGCTTCACCTCGCCATGAATCTCGTCAATGTTCAATTGATCCGCTACCCACTTTGCCGTAGTGACCCCGTCCCCCGTGGCCATAATGATGCGTACTTTTCTGTCACGAAGTGATTGCAGTGCTTCCGGCGTGCTCGCTTTGATCGGATCGGCAACGGCCAACATGCCGACAAGGCGGCCATCGACCGCCAGGTACATCACGCTGGCACCCTGTGCGCGTAGTCGTTCGGCCTCTGTGTTTGAGTCGCCCAGCGAAACGCCCAGCTGCTTCATCAACGCGGTATTACCAAGGGCAAGTGACTGCTGGTTTACGGTACCGCGAACGCCTATTCCGGATCCCGATTCAAAGTTTTCTGCTTTATCGAGAACCAGGTCGCGCTCGCGGGCGGCTCGAACGATGGCATCAGCAAGAGGATGCTCGCTGCCCTGGTCCAGGCTGGCTGCCAATCGCAGCACTTCATTCTCATCCAGATCGGCGGTCGCAATGATCGAGGAAAAGGCTGGCCTGCCTTCGGTCAAGGTGCCGGTTTTGTCCACCACGAGGGTATCGACCTTGCAGAGGTTTTCGATGGCAGCGGCATCCCGGAACAGGATGCCGCTGGA
>DDIP01000055.1:9225-23657 GCA_002338605.1 Proteobacteria bacterium UBA1847
GCCCGACCGGTTGCGACCATGATGGACATCGGCGTGGCCAGGCCCAGCGCACACGGGCAGGCAATGATCAGTACCGCCACCGCGTTGATGAGACCGTACACCCAGCCACGATCCGGGCCGAACAGGCCCCAGGCCAGGAAACTCAATATGGCAACGCCGACCACGGCAACCACAAAATATCCCGCTACGAAATCTGCCATGCGTTGCATTGGCGCCTTCGAACGCTGGGCCTGGGCAACCATCGCAACGATCTGCGCCAACACCGTGCTGGACCCCACTCGTTCCGAACGAACCACCAGGGTTCCGGACGTATTCATCGTCGCCCCGATGACTTTGTCGCCCACTTGTTTGCTAACCGGCATCGATTCGCCAGTGATCATGGATTCGTCCACGGAGCTATGGCCTTCGACCACCACGCCATCAACCGGAGTTTTTTCGCCAGGGCGCACACGCAGCAGGTCACCAACGTGAACGTGGCTTAAGTCGATATCTTCCTCAGTGCCGTCTGCATTTATTCTTCGCGCCGTCTTCGGTGACAGCCGCAGCAACGACTTGATCGCCTCGGATGTTTTTGATCGCGCTTTGAGCTCGAGCATTTGCCCGAGCAATGTGAGCGAAATAATGACCGCTGCGGCTTCGAAATACACACCCACACGCCCCATGGACTGGAACGAATCCGGAAATACTTCGGGTGCGACGGTAGCAACTACGCTGTATACAAATGCAGCTCCCGTACCCAGTCCGATCAAAGTCCACATGTTGGGACTGCGATTGACCAGCGATTGCCATCCCCGCACGAAAAAAGGCGCACCGGCCCAAAGCACAATAGGAATTGACAACACCAACTCCACCCAGCTTTGTGTCGCCATGTCCATCCAGCCAAGCTGATGACCGAACATGGCCAGTACAAATACGACTGCCGTCATCGGCAATGTCCACCAGAAGCGACGCGTGAAATCGACCAGCTCCGAGTTATCCTCTTCGTCAAGACTGGGCATTTCGGGCTCAAGTGCCATGCCACATTTGGGGCAAGTGCCGGGATGGTCCTGCCGAATCTCGGGATGCATTGGGCAGGTGTAGACCGTACCTTTTGGAGCAGGTTGCTCTTGCCTGCTAGCAGCACGCGGCGTCAAGTATTTCCCGGGGTCGGCCACAAACTTTGTTTTGCAGCCAGAGCTGCAGAAATAGTAATCCTGACCATCATGTTCCGCGCGGTGGTCAGACCCCTTGCTGACGGCCATCCCGCAAACAGGATCGGTCAATCCATCTGCGCTGGAATCGCCTGTACCATGCGCGTCCTGCTTGGCCTCGCTTTCTGGTTGACCGTGTTGTTGGTGATTCATTTCCAATAGCCCCACTGGAATTCGCAAATTTGAGTCTGGTCACTGAACCATAGATACAGAAACATGAACATGCCATCAGTAATCACACGAATCGATGGCAAGTGGTTACTATTGCTATGAATGTAGCTGTCAAATCGTACCGGATTGATCGGTGAAAGGTTACCGGCGCGCACTGGTGCTGGATGACTTGAGCGGGACGCTGCCGGGCAGGACGGCCAACGAGGCCTCAAGACCCCGGTACGGCTCTCGCCTCGACCGGCGACACGAACCCTTGGGGTTTGACGGCGATCACCGAGCACTGCACCTGTTCCAAAACGGCTTCTGCGGTATTGCCGAAAAGCCATCCAGCGATACCCGTGCGCGCGACGGTTCCCATCACCAGCACGTCTGCCTGCACCTCGTTCACAATCGCCGGTATGGCTGTCGTCGCCACGCCGCGCCGCAAATGGAATTTGGGGTCAAGCTGGTCATAGACCTCATCGCCTATTCGAGCTCGCAATTGGTCACGAAGCCCGTGCAATGCCTTCTTGTGAACGGAACGCATATCATCGACATAGGACGCGGCCGATTCTACTGAACTGGTCCATGTGCGAACCAGGCTCTCCGCCGGAGCCTCCCACGCATGAAAAAAATGCAATGCCGCAATGTCGGATACCGCGAGTGAGCCCGATATCTCCGCAATAGTATTACTCAGACCGGCGTCTGTGCAGTCCGGCTTACGCAGATCGAAGTCGACAGCCGCCAAAACCGTTTCATACTTCGACTTTTCCTCTGCGCGTGTGAGCCATACCGGGCAAGGGCAGTTGCGCAGGAATTGCATGTCGTCACTACCGAATAACCGCTGTGTATAGCTCGGATTCTCGGCTACCTTGATCAACAGATCGTGGTTGTCGCGCAGGACAGCGCGAAGAACTTCAAGATATCTCTTCCCCGTCAGTACCTCCAGGCGGATGTCGAGCTGGTCCCGGTACGGCTCAATCATGGACTCCAACTCGCTGCGACGCTCATCAATCGCGGTCTTCATCACTTCGCGCAGCATGCCGCCGCCATAGGAAATTCCAACGTCCGCGGCAATACGTGGCATGACGTCAATCACGGTAAGGCTCGCCTGATTGTTGCTGGCTAGCGATATGGCGCGCTTCAGCGCCGACTCCTGTGTAACGGAGGACTCCACTACATAGAGAATACTGTTAAACCATCGCATTTCGGGGTCCTTTAAAACTCCAACATCGGATGAAAATCTGACCGACGCTCCCAGGGCCAGGTTTACCGGTTACTGTGGTCTGTCTCCGCGACGGGTCGGTAACCCCAGTTTCTCACACCTTGCACAACCCGATCGATCTCATCGGCCGATACATTGAGCATTTGCAATGCCGTGGCACCCAGTTGCAGGCTCGCTTCAACGGTTTCCGGATAGACACGAGCAGCACCTGCGGCCAGCAACCGTTCGCCGGTTTCCAAATCGGGTGCGCGGACGATGACCGGTACCTGCGGACATGCTCTTCGCAAATACGATATCGCACTGAATGACGGAGCGAGCTCGTCAATAGCTAACACTATCAGGGACGCGCGCTCGACGTGAATGGACGATAGCAATACGGGGTCGGAGATGTCACCAAACCATACCGCGTGGCCATCTGCCCGCCCCTTCGCCACCCGATTCGGGTCCGTGTCGATGGCAACAAACGAAATATTACTCGACTGCAACAGCGTCGCGACCGCGTGACCAAACCGCCCGTATCCGCCGATCACCACCTGTCGTTGTGGAGACTCCGGTATTTCCAGACTGTCCGGTGTCGGGTCGCGCTCGGGTCCAACCAACCAGTCGGCGATCGCAACATTGAATCGAATCAGAATGGCACCTGCGATCATCGATAACAAAACCGAGGTTATCGCGATCTGACCAAGGCGCATGTCGATCACGCCAAAGTCCATCGCGATCGCGACCAGCGCCAGCCCGAACTCGCCACCGACGCTCAACAACAGACCGGTTCGCCAGGCGACACGCCCGTGCACGCCGATCAAGCGCACCATTGCGGCAACCAGCAGCGTTTTACTGCTTAGAATGAGCAAGGCACCCAGTACGGTCCAATACCAGATCGACGGTATAGCAGCGGGATTGAACCGCATACCGATACCGACAAAGAACAGGCCCAACAGCACGTCCCGGAACGGGCTGATACTCGAGGCGACCTGGTGACGGAACTCGGTCTCTCCGAGCATCATGCCGGCGATAAAGCCTCCGAACGCCAGCGAGAGACCAAGGCTGTTGGTGGTCCATGCCGCAAGCAATGCGACGAGCAGTACAGCCAGCGTGAACATTTCGAATGAGCGTTGTTCAGCGATCAGGTGAAAGAGTGGTCGCAACAGCCACCGACCTGCAAAGAAAAGAAGCGCAAATGCCAGCGCCGCTTTCGCTATTGCCCAGCCGAGCATACCGGCCAGCACGCTCGCACCGACTGACATCCCGAGAACGGGAATAATCACCAGAAAAGGAACCGCTGTTACGTCCTGAAACACCGACATTGCCAACCCAAGCCGGCCATGTCGGCGGTTCTCCTCACCCTGTTCTCTTAGCAGGCTGGCGATAATCGTCGTCGATGACTGAGCGAAAACGGCGCCGAAGACGAAGGCCCCGGCCGCGGGAATTCCCGCCAGCCACACAACGAGCCCAACCAGCAGCGTCGTGAATGCGACTTGTCCGCTTCCCAGTCCCAGTATCTGGTGTCGCAGCGCATACAGCTGGGGGAGCGAGAAATCGAGGCCAATCGTAAACATCAGGAAGACGATTCCGAAATCCGCCAGCACGCCCAACTCGGGCATCGAGACGATTGGCCCCATCGTATGCGGCCCGAGCATCACGCCCACCAGCAGATAGCCCAAGCTGGTGGGGATATGCAGCCGCTGAAACGTGACGACGACGGCGATTGCCAAAGCCAGCAGCAGCAGAACTTGCGCGAAATTATCCATTGTCCTCCAAATCTGCCAGCCTGGCGGAAGTCGACCCAATCTAAACTTCGGCAAAGCACGATGCAACGCTCATTGCTCGGCAAGGTCCCGCTCTTCGTTTCTGCTCTATTGGGACGTCGACGCATCGCGACGGCGATTCGATCAGCCGCACCGTGACTGGCGCGACCGCGGTATAGCCCTATTTGTCGAAATGAATAACCGTTCGGATACTTTTGCCTTCGTGCATCAGATCGAAGGCATCGTTGATATCGTCGAGACCCATCGTATGGGTAATAAAGTCGCTTAGCTTGAATTCGCCCTGGAGATAGCGCTCAACATAGTCCGGTAATTCGGACCGGCCCTTGACGCCACCGAACGCAGACCCACGCCAAACTCGTCCGGTGACCAACTGAAACGGACGCGTGCGGATTTCCTGCCCGGCACCGGCCACGCCAATGATGACAGACTCCCCCCAGCCTTTGTGACAGCACTCCAGTGCAGAGCGCATGACATTGACGTTACCGATACATTCAAACGAATAGTCGACACCGCCATCAGTCAGTTCGATGATGACATCCTGAATCGGCTTGTCGTAATCGCCGGGGTTGATGAAGTCAGTTGCACCCAGTTTGCGGGCCAGGTCGAATTTGCTTTCGTTGATATCGATCACGACGATCCGGCTGGCTTTCGCCATCGTGGCTCCTATCACCGCCGACAGGCCAATGCCACCCATTCCGAAAATTGCAACGGTCGCGCCCTCTTCGACTTTGGCGGTGTTCATTACGGCACCCATGCCGGTGGTGACACCACAACCCAGCAGGCAGACTTCTTCGAGCGGTGCCTCGGGATTTACTTTGGCCAGGGAGATTTCCGGCAGCACCGTATATTCCGAGAACGTTGAGCAGCCCATATAGTGGAAAAGCGGTTTACCGTCTTTGTGGAACCGACTCGTGCCATCAGGCATCAGTCCCTTTCCTTGTGTCTCACGGATTTTCTGGCAGAGATTAGTCTTGCCGGATTTGCAAAACTTACACTCGCCGCATTCGGGCGTGTACAGCGGGATGACGTGATCGCCTACAGCAACACTCGTCACGCCTTCGCCGATCGACTCAACAATGCCGCCACCTTCATGGCCAAGAACCGCAGGGAAAATTCCCTCGGGATCATCGCCCGAAAGGGTGAAGGCATCGGTATGACAGACGCCGGTTGCTATGATGCGCACGCGTACTTCGCCGGGTTGCGGCGGCATGACCTCAATTTCTTCTATCGAAAGCGGCTTATTCGGGGCCCAGGCGACGGCGGCTCTGGATCTGATGGTGTCAGTCATTATTTCTCACTTAGAGTTCAAACTCTTACACTATCATTTATGCACCATCGTTCAGTATTAATGTTCCGAATTCGATCGATATTGAAAAACGCAAGAGACGCCTGCGGCGGGGTTCAGCCGCAGGCAGTTGTTGGATGCCTCTATTTCAAATCCGCAAGGCTCGCTCCAAAATTAATATGAAAGGCTTTCCCTTGAATCACAAAAGCCGGAATCGACTTGACGCCACCTTCCTCAGCCTCGGCAAGGCGTTCGGGTGCGTCGCCAAGATGAACGATTTCCACATCGAATTTTGATTGATCGAGGCTGTCGGCGAATTGGCGTTCGGCATCGATACAAACCGGACATCCGGCATGATAAAAAACTGCTTTGGTACTCATGAAATACTCCTTTTCCTTGTCATTGAAACTGTTAGGGCTCGCTTGGCCCAAACGCCGCGCAAGCGATTCTCACGCCAGCGCCCCCGATCGGCTGGGACTGATAGTCATCCGGCTTCGCATGAATGATCAGTGCCACGCCGTCCGGGTCGGTCAGATCGGTTAGCGTCAGGGCAACCGAGAAATAGTCGGCTTGCGCAAAACCGTCGTTGTGGACGTAGATATTCGGAAGGTCGCCGGCATGTGTTCCATCCGGATGCAGGAATCCGTGCCGACCGCCATCGGAGGCAACATGGCCGCCCGAGGCGGTAAACGACCCAATGTCGTCGCAGCTTCCTGCCGCGTGCACATGTACGGCGTGCGCTCCCGGTGGCAATCCCTGGCTGCGAACCTGAATCAAGACGCCCTCTCTGCCCTGCCACGCGAATACCTCACAGATACGCACGCCCTATGTATCCACAAGGCGTGCCCGGGCGCGATCTCCGAATGGTGCTGGGTGCAACTGGTTTGCTGTCGACGCCAGCCCCGCCGAATGCGTAGTTCCGTCAACATTCGACGGCGCTGGCTGGCAACCCGCAAGAAAGACAGTTGCGACGGTCAGACTCGTGATCCGTTTCATTTCGTGACCGTGACTCGGCCGGGAAGTGACAGGTCGCCCGACGCAATATCATGAACACCGGTCACACACAGCAGCGGCGCCTCTGCATTCTCGTTCACCTGCAATTCCGCGGTCACCGCATCAAATGACACCGCCTCGCTGTTACTCACAGGTACGGTAATCTTTGCAATGCGCCCTTCAAGAATCGGACTCATTCCCGGGCTGTCAAGCGCAATGGGTAGATAGGGTGCCGTTGCCGGAAGCAGGTCTACACCCGGTGATACATCACGCACCTTGAGGCCCGCACCGCAGGCTGTGTTCTCAACCAGGACAACCCAGTGTGAATGCCAGTCGGCACCATCATTGGCCGGGTCTCCGTCCTGATCTTCATCAAAGAGCGGCGTGTCGTCGAAATCCGGATGTGCAGTGATTGCGAGCGACAGAATACCGGATTCCTTGTCGAAACCGACAACCGACGGATCGAGGCTGGTCGGCCAAACATAGGATTCAACCTTTGCCCCCTTGAGCTGGCCGACCGGGACCGGTTTCACGCTGCCGGCAACTCCGGCAACTTCCATGATAAAGGTCGTCAGACGACCATCGGTCGTCGCGCCGGCCTGGGTTATGTCAAAGGCTGGTGTTTTGTCAGCGCTGGTCTCGCTGGTGATTTCGTGTGCAGCCACGCTGTGGCAAGCGAATGCGGTTAGTACTAGTGCGACGAATCGTGTCTTCATGGGGTGTCCTTTATGGTGTTGAGTCGATACTAATACCGAGCTTAGCCATTGTATTCTGGAATTGCAAGAGTTGTTTTGAGTCGATACTATGCAGCCATGAATTCTCCCACTCCAGAACACACCGCGGCGTTAATTGAGAGAGTCGGACGGCTCTTGAGCACCGAAGCACACGCCGAGGGGCTGTTGCCCGTTCAATGGGAAGCGTTGCGGTATCTGCGGCGCGCCAACCGGTTTTCGACGACCGCTGCCGCACTGACGGCCTATCTTGGTTTGACCAAGGGCACCGTCTCACAGACATTGAAAGCCCTTGAAGCCCGGGGCCTGGTGAAGAAGCGGGTGAATACCAGGGATCGTCGCAGCAACCACTTGTCGCTAACCGCGAAGAGCCGAAGTCTGCTGAGTCGCGATCCGCTCACTGCCACCGTCGCCGCGCTTGATGATCTGAGTCGCCCAACGCAAAGTGCGTTAGATGTCGGACTGGAGGCTTTGCTGGCGGCACGACTCGCATCTCAGGACCGGCAACCCTTCGGACAATGCCGGGATTGCCGTTATTTTGCGCGACGCCACGTGGACGGCAGCCCACACTTTTGTCAGTTGTTGAAAGAACCGCTCGCAGAGTCAGAAGCGGACGCGATCTGTTTCGAGCAACGTCCCGGCTGATGACCTCGTCCGGCGCGTGATGTTGCGTGAAATTCGACGGCCAACAGCACTTGATGCTGCCGTTCTGTGATGAGACGCGTTAGCTGAACGAGGTCGCGATACAATTGGCCGCAACTCCAGCTTATCCTCTGCCCTGCCCGTGCTTACCGCAGCAATCCCGACTCAACCAGGTCGACCGTCGACACGCCGTCGTGTGAGAACTGGCCAGTACGCCGCCAGAAAAATTGCAAAAGCAGCAGTCCACATAGCTCCTGCCGCCATCACGGCAGATCGATAGAACTCAGCCGGAATCGAGTAGGCAAACACGCGGACAATCGCGGACAGCTGCAACAGGGAAAAAGCAAGAATTTCCGCCGCGCTTGCCAGCAATGGCCGGCCAGTATGCCCGAGTGCACTTCGTACCATCATGGCCAGCATGAGGCTGCTCATGGCGCCGATCGTTAGCGCATGAACGGCGGTGGGCATTGGCACCACCCCGAACTCCGCCAACATTCGCAACACCAGCGATAGCGGTAACCAAGCGTACGCGACTGGCAGCATCAGCAGCAAAGGCGCTGAAACCGTCCGATGTGGTTCCCAGAGTGCAACCCGTATCAAGTGCGACAGCGCGCCCAGGGCGAGAATGACTATCCACACGCCTCGAGGCATTGCCCACCAGGGGCTCAACAGGCCGGCGATCGCGATCACAATGAGAGAACCAATTGCGACGAATTCGACGCGTGGATCGCGGCGGACGTTCGCGGTCGGTAACGCGTTGCTCGTAAAAGCAGGAATAACCCGCCCACCCATGATCGCTATCAAAATGGCGATGATGTCCAATGCCAGCTTGTACGCCGTAATCACCAGTACATTCGGCAGTATGTTCAAATTGGACAGGTGAAACGTCAGATTCGCAATCGTCAACGCAGCGATAATTGCAAGAACCTTGAAGTTCCTCTTATTGCGACTTTTCCAGATGGGTATGGCGACGGCGACGCCGACTGCGGGCAAGAACATCAGGTCGACGATCGCAGCCAATGGCAAAGGGCCGGTCAGGAGCAATACGCGCCCGGCGATCCACAACAGGAAAAGTCCGGCGAGCGCCGTACCCGTCGGTGTCGGCCGTCCGGTCCAGTTGCGAACAGCCGTCAACAGAAAACCGGCGATTACAGCGGGTGCAAAGCCGAAGATCATCTCATGCATGTGCCACGTGAAGCCGTTCATGGCAGGCTGTACGGATAAGGCGCCCGAGTACCAACCGAGCCACAATGGCAACGCCAACACTGCGAAAATAGCGGCACCCAGATAGAACGGTCGAAATCCCAGCGCCATGATCGGCCAGTAACCTGCGCTGATCTTGCCGGTGGCCTGGGTCGGACTACTCAACGTCATTGCCACCCGGCTTGGGCGAAAAGTGCTCCGGGTACTTGTGCTCTGTGTGCTCCCATTTTTTCCAATCCTCAGGCGGCTTCTTTACCTCTGTGATGACTGGCCATTTCAGCGAATACTCCGCATTGACGGCGATCATCTTTATCTGGTCAGCAGGGAGTTCATCTTCGGAGTATATTGCGCCGATTGGACACTCCGGCTCGCACAAAGTGCAATCGATGCACTCCTCGGGATCGATTACGAGCATGTTCTCACCCTCGTGAAAACAGTCGACAGGACAGACCTCGACACAGTCGGTGAGTTTGCACTTGATACAGGCTTCGCTGACAACATAGGTCATGCCCTGTTACCTCCATGGTAGCTTTGAAACAAAACAATCAACGCCTTACGTACTGTTGCTACACATTCATCCAATCGGTGAACGAAATGTTTTACCTGTGTCTTAACTCGAAAGTCTGAATTCGAACAAATAAAAATTGCGACTTGCACTCGTCAGGCTCCTTGAGCAGACCGCGTCGCTGGTAGACCCAGCAAGTTCTGCAATCGTCGGCGAGGTTGCACGAGATCCGCGAGGGTCACCTGGTTCAGGTGACGCATGAATGCCGATTCCGCATCTTTCAGCACCTGTTTCAACACGCACACCGTCTGTATGCGGCAACCAGACAACGCCGAATCAAAACACTCGACCAAGGCCGAATCGGGCTCAAAATCCCTCACCACCTGCCCTACATTGATTTCCGCGGCCACGCAGGCCAGCCGGATCCCTCCATTGCGTCCTTGCACGGTGCTGAGGTACCCCCGTGCGCCCAGATTGTGGACCACTTTCGTCAGGTGGTTGCGGGATATATCGAAGCTTTTCGCCACATCGGCAACGCGAACCAGTTCACCATCCTTCAGCGCAACGTGCATCAGGACCCGCAACGCGTAGTCGGTATAGGCGGTCAATTTCACGGTATCGGGCTCAAGGTGAATATAATTTTTAACATGTATCAATTTTACATGTTTATGTCAACACCCTAAAGAACGTCCCACGGATATCCACCCTTGTCGACGATATAGTCTGACAACGACTTCGCCATTTCATCTTCATTTCGAACTATTGAGCGAAAACTTCGGCTCATGCGTCGCTTGGCCATTTGACTGAACAAGTGTGTGACGGCTACCGCCTGCCGGTATTTCTCGCTGTCCTCCGATTCCATGGAACTTACCCTGGACAATACGGAAAGCCCAACGAAAAGATCAGTAACGACATTGGCGATTCGCTCAAGTGCGAACTGCTTTTCGACGATGTTCTTGCCATGACGCCTAAGAAGGACATCGGTCATGCGTGCCAATTCGAGCGTGTATTTCTCGAAGACCAACGCATCATCGCGCAACGCTTCCGGTACAACTGAAACAATGCGATCCTGCCCCAGCGATGTCAGTTGGCTTATCCGCTTTCCAGCGTATTCGGTTAAAAGACCAAAACCCTTGATCGGGTGATTGAAGATGTCATTGGTCGCCGATTTCAGCTCCTGCAGATCTGACGCGGGATCTTTCATTCCGGACAGTGCAATAAATAGTCTGAGGATTTCGCTCGTTCCCTCGAAGATGGTCAAAATCCGGGAATCCCTCATGATCTGCTCGTACGGGAGTTCCTTCATGTAACCGCTTCCAGCCGCCACTTGAACGGCTTCGTTGGCCGTCCGGATCATTGCCTCACTGGCAAATACCTTGCTGATAGCCGCCTCAACCGAGTAGTCAGTAAATCCGGAGTCAATGTAATGCCCGACCATCCAAACAGCGCTCTCGGCCGCAAAACAGTCGACGGTCATATTGGCAATTTTCTTCTTGATCAGGCCAAACTCGGAAATGCTTTGTCCGAATTGCTTGCGCTCCAAGGCTTGCTTCGAGGCGAGAGCTATGCACGTTTTCATGCCGCCAATTGCACCCCCGCCAAGGCCTGTACGGCCATTGTTGAGAATCGACATTGCAATCTTGAAACCCTTGCCCTGCTCGCCAAGCAGGTTTTCTTCCGGAATGGTCACGTCGCTAAAACTCACAGTGGTCGTTGACGATGCGCGAATTCCGAGCTTGTCTTCCTTTTCCCCGATACTTACACCAGGAAATGTCCGCTCCACGATAAACGCGGACATCTTTCCGGCATGGCTGTTGGTGCGTGCAAATACGGTGTAAAAATCGGCGATACCACCATTCGTAATCCAGATTTTTTCACCGTTTAGCGTCCAGCTGCCGTTCGGATTTCTGGTTGCGTTGGTCCTGATTGAGGCGGCATCAGAACCGGAGCCGGACTCGGTCAGGCAAAACGCCGCAATCAATTCGCCGCTTGCAAGTCGTGGCAAATACTTTTTCTTCTGGGCCTCGGTACCAAAGAGCAACAGCCCCTTCAAACCAATTGAACTGTGCGCGCCAATTGTCAGCGAGGCAGAACTGTCGTAACGACTACTTTGCTGCAGCACGCGCGAATACCCGGCATTGGTCAGGCCGATACCGCCGTACTCCTCGGGAATGATCAGTCCAAACAAGCCCTGGTCACGCAGGCTCTGAATAAACTCGGCCGGTTGCTCCCCGTTTTTGTCCCATTGCCGAAAATCATCACGCCTGTTTTCAAGAAACCGGTCAACAGAATCGACAACCATCGAGAGGGTTTCACGTTTTTCTGCACTGACCTGAGGAAACGGCCAAAACAGCGATTTGACGATATTGCCGCCAAAGAGCGATTTTGCGGGACTGATATTCTTTTCATGTCCGGCGTCAGCCCGGCTTGGCTCATCCACATTGTGGACCGGTATCCCTGTCATCACATTTCACTCCTTTGTCCGACCAGATCGCACATCTCGAGGCATATTGCTGCTGCATTTTCAAACATATATTATCAATCTATGTTTTGTCTACAATGGTACGGGATTTCGGTGGGTCGAAGTGTGGTCAGTGGCCGATCTAACGTAGGGCCGATGTGCGCCAATGGAATTCAAACGGGTCAGGTCACATGCAAGCTATAAAGCTCCGGGCCGATCGCTGGCAAACTTTTCGCAGGCGGTACACGGCCGAATTGGAAGACCATATTGATGAAATTGAACGTCTTCGATCCCTTTGCCAGAACGAGACCGTAACGCTCGTTTACAGCGCACGCGATGAGGCGCACAATAATGCCGTAGTGCTGAAGGAATTACTGTCCCGCAAACAGTCATGAGGATTGCTGTCAAGTGAACGATCAACCGCCAATAATAGTATCGACTCTTGACGCGGAACGATTAGAGCGTTTGCTCGACTCCTCTACGTACAAACACCTACCCGGCATCGATGCACTGAGAGATGAATTGAATCGGGCAACGCTTGTCGCCCCGACCGAAGTGCCACCGGATGTCGTCACGATGAATTCCACGGTGCGATTCACGGATGACTCGTCCGGGTCGAATTATGAACTCTCCCTGGTTTATCCCACCTCCGCAGGCTCGCCGGAGACTGTGTCCGTCCTGGCCCCGATCGGCAGTGCATTGCTCGGACTTTCTGTCGGCCAGACAATATCCTGGCAGCTTCCCGGCGGTCGGGAGCTGCAACTGCGCGTACTCGAGATTGTTCAGCAACCAGAAGCCTCAGGGATATACCACCGATAACGCGTTACCGACAGGTGGACACCCTACCAAAGCCACAGGCGTGGTCCGAATCGCTCTCACACTCATGCGTGAGGACATCTATCGATGCTCGGCGACGTCGTCTGCGGTGATTGTCGGCGCGTTGTTCCCCCAATGCGTCCGTTCGTGATTGACCACGGCAGCGATCTCAGCATCACTCAGGATGCCACCGAAGGGCGGCATGGGTGCCATGTACTCAATGCCGTCGATAACTTTCCCGGATACCCCATGCACTATGGCATTGATATGTTCAGCCGGATCCGCATTGATCACGACCGCGTTTTGGGCCAACGGCGGAAAAACGGACGGCAATCCCGCCCCTGTGGCCTGGTGGCAAGAGGCACAATTAACGCCGTACACTTGCTCACCCAGTACAGCCCACGCCTGAGACATGTCGCTCCCGCTCTCTGGCGATTCGTCGCTTGCCTGCGGCGTGCCGGCACGCTCCATTGACGCGCCCTGCGGTATGACTGACTCGATATGATTACTGAGTTCGAAGGACAGATACCCTGCACCCCAGGCCAACACGGCCAGGAACAACACCCAGGCCCAGGTTGGAACGGGCACAGGCGTTTCCATGCGCCGTGGCTCGAACTCGTCGCCGGCACGTGCCCCGTATGCATTCGCCAGCACACCGACCTGGCCGTGCAGGGTCTCGCCGTCGACAATACCGTGCACTGCGATCGCCGGACCATTCTGCACATTAAACGACATGCGCCGCTCGCTGACTCCATTGCCATCATCGATCGCGCGAAAAAGCAACTGATGCGGACCATCAGCCATTGATTCCGTATCGAGGTGAAACGTTTCCGGCGGCACCAAAGTCTGAAAAGGAGCATCGTCTTGATCGAGATAGACTTCAATCCGCATGAGCACGATCCTCCGCATCGTCTTCGAGAATACGGTACTTAATGTGGTTGGTATCCTGCTCCCCTGGCCAAATCGTCCTCACGATCCCCTGATAAAAGGTGTACACGACGATCAGGGTTGCAATGCTAACCATCAACCAACCGAACACGATACCGCCTTCACTGCCGTCGAACCCGCATAGTGCAACGAACAAATTGATGTAGTAGAGAATGCTTTCCATCATTCCACCTCAGCCTGTTTTAGCGACTGCAGGTATCGAACAATATCGATTGCCTCCTGTCTGGCGACGACCACCTGCCCATCCGGTTTGAAAGCATCGGGCACCGGTACCACAATATCGCCCTCCTCAGCCGCGGCCTTCGTGTCGAAGTACCACGGATAATTGGGCATTACTGACGCACCGACCACAGCACGGGGGTTATAAAGATGGATCAAATTCCAGATTTCCGAAGGCTGACGTACGCCGACATTCGCCAGGTCGGGACCGGTGCGCTGCGTGCCAAGCAAGGGTGGTACTTCAAGTGCATAGTCACCTGGAACCGAGCCGCGGCCGTAGGGTTTATCCACTGGCAGG
>DDIP01000145.1 GCA_002338605.1 Proteobacteria bacterium UBA1847
TATACTGACGAGCGTTATCTGCCGGGGCTTTTCGCCGGATTTACCGACGAGACGGGTATTCCGGTGACTGTTACCCATGATGTCAGCGAAGTTCACACACGCAAGCTGATTTTCAATATCGGCTCGCCACCGGCTGACGTATTTCTGTCCCGAAGCGTCGCCGACCTTTGGCGTGCGGCGGATGAGGGTGCGTTGCGACCGATAGTGGCCGCGAACCTGGTACAGGTTCCGGCGGCGCTGCGCGACCTCGACGGACTATGGACGGCAATAAACTACCAGCAAAGTGTCATTGCGTATCGCCGCGAAGCAGACGGGCCGCTGCCAATTGGTTTGGTCGACCTCGCCGATGCGGTGTACAAGGGCCGACTGTGTGTCAGTTCGGCGGCTCTTCCGGCCAATCGCCTGATACTGGCGATGATGATCGCCGATCTGGGTACGAAACAGGCGGAACGTGCCGTTCGTAACTGGATGCAAAACCTTGCAGCGGGACCGTTCGAGTCAGATGAGGAGCTCTTGACCGCCATCGACAGTGGAACCTGTGAGTTTGCAATTGTGTCCGGCTGGGCCGCCGGTTCGGCGCTGCAGTCGCAGGCGGACCTGGCGATACGGGTCATTCGCCCGCAACCAGCCTACACGCAAATCGAAGGTATCGGTGTCGCACGCCACTCGCGCTACCCGGATGCAGCACAGCAGCTGGTCAACTGGATGCTCTCGGAGACGGTGAATCAGCAACATGCGCAAATGGTCAATGCGATTCCGGTGATCGGCACCACTTTGGCTGCGGAGGGCGGCCAGGTGCCAGCCGTAGCTGGCTGGAACAACGAGGAAGCCAGGTTGCTCGCCGAGCGCGCGGGTTACCGCTAATAGTGTAAAGTAAGCAGCAGTTACAGTTTATTTTGGTTGCTATGAGCAACGATTGGATAGACGCCGAAGGCTTTCGCGCAAATGTCGGCATTATCCTTGCGAACGATGACAACAAGCTGATGTTGGGTGGCCGGGTTGGCGCCAGGGGCTGGCAGTTTCCGCAAGGAGGAATGATCGAGGGAGAAGAGCCTGTCGAAGCGATGTTTCGTGAATTGCACGAAGAAATCGGCCTGCTTGAACGGGATGTCGAAATACTCGGTGTCACAAGCGACTGGCTGCGATACAAGCTCCCTGACAAATTCGTGCGGCGAAACAGCGAGCCGCTGTGCATCGGGCAAAAGCAGCGCTGGTTCATGCTGCGCCTGAAGTCGGCGGAGGATGCGGTACGCTTTGACCGATGCGCCAAACCGGAATTTGATCGTGCCCGCTGGGTCGACTATTGGCGGCCGGTGAACGAGGTCATTTATTTCAAGCGACGCGTTTATGCACGGGCGCTGTACGAACTGGGTCCGTCGGTGCACCCGGAGGGCCTGCCGCCGCGTCCACGCTGGTGGCCCAAACGCTGGCGAGTTGTGTTTGACAAGGATATTGCGGCGGCGGAAAACGCTGCACAGGAATCCTGAGTTCAGGGCTTGACGACTGCCAGGAATACTACGGTCAGCAACACCAGCACTGGAATCTCGTTAAACCATCGGAGCCATCGCGTGTCTTGCGGATCGTCGGTTCGGCCGAGCCGGCCAATCCAGAGCCAACAGCGAAACTGGTAGAACATCAGCCCGATGACCAGCATGATTTTGATGTGAAACCAATGGGCATCCAGGACTGCCGGGTTAGCAAACACCAGCGACAGGCCGAAAATCCACGTCAGCACCAGGCCGATCACGGTCATGACGAACAATCGGCGCTCCATTACCTGAAAACGCTCGCGACCCACACGATCCGATGCCATCGCGTGGTAGATGAACAGTCGCGGCAGGTAAAACAGCCCGGCAAACCACGTCACCATGAATGCGATATGCAAGGCTTTGAACCAGAGGTAGAAATTGGCCATGTCTGCGTCCGGAATAACAAGGCGCTAGTTTGCAGTAAAGGCGATTGCTCGGCCAGTTTGGATAATTCCCAATCCGTGACCTGGCGCACTTCTGTTCAGCAGGTGACGCGCGTAACATAACGTCCTCCCGAATCAGTTGAGCGCGTATTTTCAGTGGCAGGCAAGTCCCCGTTACAACAGCACGGCACAGGCCGAACCCTTGTATTTCGCGGCGTTATCGTCGTGCTGGTCATTGTCAGTGGCTACCTGGTATTCGAATTTGGCCGCATCAAGGCGGGCTACGACATTGTCGAGGCAGGAAATATCCGCCAGGCCTATGAGGATCACATCCTGGCGCTCGACAACCGCATTGTGGAGCTGAAACAGGAGGTTGCGCTACTCGAGACCAATCGTGAGGTCGATCGGGAGTCCTACAGGGAAGTCGAGGAAAGTCTCTCGGCGCTGCAGGCCAAGATTCAGGAGCAGCGCGACGCAATCGCCTTTTACCGGGGGATCGTGTCTCCGTCCGACGGCAATTCCGGCTTGCGGGTACAGGACCTGAAGGTGACCCGCGGCAAGGAAGAACGCGAATTTAACCTGCGCCTGGTGCTGGTTCAGGCGATGAAGCATGATCGCAAGGTCGCAGGCGACGTCAACCTCCGCATTGCCGGCAGCCAGGGCGGTGTGGAAACAACGTACAACTTCGATCAGTTGCTGCCTGACGATGCCGACAAAAAGTGGGCCTTTTCTTTTCGCTACTTCCAGAATTTCGATCGGCTGCTGGTCCTGCCGGATGGTTTCACGCCCGAACGCATCACGGTTGAGGTACGATCGCGCACTCGCTCTATTTCCAGCATCGAAGAAAGCTTTGCCTGGTTGACCAGCCAGGGCTAGAAAACCGCGCTGGCGCGGTTCATGGAGACCCAGATGTTCAACAAGAAACAACGCACGCACACCGTCGTCGAAACCCTCGTCGGGTCGAACAGCAAGATCAACGGCGACTTGCATTTCAAGGGAGGCTGCCACATTGACGGCAATGTCAAAGGCAACGTGACGGCGGACCCGGACACCGATTCAGCGCTTAGCATCAGTGACGTGGGTCATGTCGATGGCGGAGTAACGGTCCCTTATGTCGTGCTGAACGGCATAGTGAAGGGCGATGTCTTTGCCAGCCAGCGCGTCGAACTTGGCGCTACCGCGCGTGTCATAGGCAATGTGTATTACAATCTGATCCAGATGGCGGAAGGCGCCGAAATCAACGGCAAACTGGTCCACCAGCCCGAAGGGCAGGTGCCACTTCTGGAACAAACGACGCGAATTGATGAGAAAGTTGCCGCGTCAGGCGAGTAGAATCGAATTATGGACACAGCAGTAACAAGCGCACCCCCTCCACCGAGCGTCATCTTTACCGATGCCGCCGCGCAAAAGGTGGGCGAACTGATTTCAGAAGAAGACAACCCCAACCTCAAGTTGCGGGTATTCATTTCCGGCGGTGGTTGTTCCGGTTTTCAATACGGATTTACTTTCGACGAAAGCGTTGAAGACGGCGATAGCCAGGTTGAAAACCAGGGCGTCATGCTGTTGATCGACCCCATGAGTGTGCAATACCTGATGGGTGCCGAAATCGACTACAAGGAAGATCTGCAGGGCGCACAGTTCATCATCCGGAATCCGAATGCACAAACCACCTGCGGCTGCGGATCGTCTTTTACCGTCTGAGCTCAGCCAACCGGAAATCATCGCAGGCGTAGACCTGGGATCGAACAGCTTCCACATGGTCGTTGGCGAACTCCGCCACGGACAACTCGAAATCATCGATCGAATTCGCGAGACAGTACGACTGGCGGAAGGGCTGTCGGAAACGGGTGAGCTGTCGGCCGACGCCCGGAAACGTTCACTCGATTGCCTCGCCCGG
>DDIP01000455.1 GCA_002338605.1 Proteobacteria bacterium UBA1847
GGCGGGTACCTCGACGTCGATCGTGCGCTTTTTCCTGTCGCGCATGATACCGAGCTTCAGTGTCTCGCCGCTTTGATAGGAACTGAGAATACGCATCGCATGCCGGACATCCTTCGGTTCGCGCCCGTCGATGGACTGGATGACATCGCCGTCCTGCAAGTCGATCCCGTCGGCTTTTGGTGCATTGACGACCAGCAGTCCAGTGTCCGTGCCAAAGTACCTGCCGAGCCCAGCATTCAGTTCGACCAGTTCCAGGCTGCCCCAGGCGCTGCCCGCAAACGGGAAGCCATACTGCATGCTCCATTTTTCGACTGCCTTGGGCGGAAACGACAATCCGGGCGCGTTGGGAATATGCAATTGGCCAGCGTCCGGCGCCCAGGAAAATATGTGCATCTCGGTAACACGGGGCGACAACTCGACGGTGCCGGCGTTGCCGTTTCGCAAATAGTCGATCTTCAGTGTATCGCCTTCCTCGACGCCATCCATGAACTCGAGCAGTTTCTTGTTCGCTGCCATCGAGCTTTCCGCATTCATCGGCTCATCGTTGACCGCGGTAATGATATCGCCTGCCCGCAAGCCTGCATCGTCGGCGGCGCTCTCCGGCGTAACGCCCGTTACTTCAATGCCCTCCACCGCCACCAGCGTGTCATCGCTGTCAATCGTGATGCCAATGCGGGGCTTATTCGAGTATTCAAAACGCCGTTCAATCTGTGCAATCTGCGGCAACCGGTTGCGGGTCAGCTCGGCGATCTCACGCGCCGCAACGGCCATGCGCTCTTCGGCTTCGCGCAGTCGCTCTGCCGTCTCGCTTTCGCGAACCTCAATCTCGCGCTGCACCTCGCTACGGCTTCGTTTTTCAGCGACATCCGCCTGAGTCTGCGCAGTTGCCTCGCCTGCAAGCAGCAACGCGGCTGCCACCGGCAAAATCCATGTCGATCTTTTCATTTGGGTACTACTCCTGGTCAATACGCCGTGCGTTGCGCCTGCGCATAGCGCAACTGCAGCAGCAAATTCATCAATCTGACGCGTTCGCGCCAAAAAATTTCCCTGTCGCCCTCGGCCCACCGGGCCTCGGGGTCATTCAACTGGTAATCGATTGCGGCGATACGCTCCTCAATCTCGGACAAGGTCGCGACCGTGCTCGCCCGGGCGACTTTTGGTTCGGCTGGCAAGGAGCGAATTTCGCGTTCCAGTTGCCGAGACTGCGCCTGCAGGAACGTGAGGTTCGAGACATCGGGGTTTGTGACTTCCCCGGTCGGCACGACGACACCTGGCTGCTGGTTGCCGGTGAACAGTAAAGCAGCCATCAATGCGGCGGCCGCCAGTCCGACGCCGGCATACCATTTACGGTGTCCGTTCACCGTCGGCCGGACGAACAAGCCTTCTGCCTCGGCTTGCTCACGAATGTTTTGCCAGACGTAGCGGGGTGGCATTGTCTGCGGCAGCTGGTCCAGCCCCTTTCGCAACGCGACGTACTCGTCGGCAGTTAATGCACAAATCATTTCATCGTCCTTCCTGTCATTGCTCATGTTTTCAGCAACCCCGTTAATAACTTCCAATGGCGGCGCCACTGGCTTCTGAAATCTCGTCAGTACTCAACAACGGTCGCAAGCGCTGATATGCCCTCGATAACTGCGATTTCGAAAAACTTTCAGTTTTGCCCATGAAACCTGCGATCTCCTTATGCGTGAATCCTTCGACATCGTGTAACCAGACAACCGCACGAGCGACATCCGGCAACCTGGCCAGTGCTGCATCCAGGTCCATCGCATCGTCAGGATGACTCGAGATGCCATGGCTGACCGGCTCGCCAGCCGTCAGGTCGTCCCAGTCGTCGCACAGTGACTGACCGCGCTTCGTCCACGCAGAGCGCAGGAACATCAGAGACTTGGTCACGGCGATACGCCGGATCCAGCTTCCCAGCGCCGCCTCACCCCGAAATTTCGCGATGGATCGCATGATTTCGATAAAGGTCTCCTGGACCAGGTCTTCGGCATGCGCCGGCGTTTTCGTGAATCGGAGACAAATTGAGTACACCGGCGTCGAAAACGCCCGATAGATGATCTCGTGGGCACGCGCGTCGCCATCGGCCGCTCGCTTCACTATCCCCGGATCGATCTCGATGTCCGCAAACTTGCTCATATCTGGAATCTTAGATGCTCACATGCCGGAAAGGGTCGCATTATTTTGCGGAACCTGGCGGCGCGGAATATACTGTGCGCCGCTTGGGCCGGGCCCAGGCGCTCAAAAGAGCCCATCACACCTTGCCGGGGTGGCGGAACTGGTAGACGCGCCGGATTCAAAATCCGGTTTCTTCGGAAGTGGGGGTTCGATTCCCCCCCTCGGCACCATTGATAGAGCAGCGCTTTCGCCACAAAAAAAGGGCGGAGATTGCTCTCCGCCCTTTGCCTGATTCAGAACCCTGTTCTGACGCGTCTTACATTCTCCATTCAAAACCAATGAAGTAACGGCGACCGAGGACGTCGAAGGTTGACGGATCGGTGTTCGCCTGGACGTTCGGGCTGTACAAACGCGGCTGCTGGTTGGCAACGTTATTGATGCCAATGCGGAATGACATGCTTTCAGAAAGGTCATACCGCCCGGCGATATCCGTGTACCAGACGGAATCCGTTCCGGTTGCCGTGGCACTCGGGTTGGTAACCAGCGCCGCATGCGACATCGAGCTGACGTAGCGGGTGGTCGTCTTGACCTGCAGCTTGTCCATACCGTAGGTAAGTTGCAACGTGCCACGCCAGTCCGGCGTCGCCGAACCTGTCGTACTGCCAATGGTACCGGCGAAGTCATTGAACGGGTCGATGTTGGTCGTCTGCGTTTCGAACTTCTCCGTCCAGCTTGCGAGCAGCGCGAGGTCGAATTCACCCGGGCCGATATCCATACCCCAGTTTGTCGTCAGGTCGATACCGCTGACTTCCCATACACTCTGGTTTCTCTGGAACTGCTGCAGGTCAATTACGCGGCCATCCGCCGAATCGCGATTAAACAGCGAACACCATTCGTTGGTCGGGCTGTAAGTCGGATTCGCACCTTCGTTGTTGTAGCAACGCGTGATGATGGTCACCGCACCAACGGCTGAGACGACGTCCTCGAGTTCGATCGAGAAATAGTCGACTGTAAATCCGACTCGCTGCGCCAGTGAGCTGCTGAACTCCGGACTGATCACGAAACCGACCGACCAGGAGTCTGCCGTTTCAGGCGTCAGGTTCGGATTGCCACCATTGATGGCCTGTGCCTGGCCGAACGGCTGCGAGAAAGCGGCACCGCCGGCAACGGTCGCCTGGCTGTTGCAAAGCGCCACAACCTGCGCTGCGTTGGGGCCCGTGCGGTAGGAGCTATTGAAGTTGCACGGATCCTGGTTCGCGAAGTTCGGGAAGTTGTTCAGCTGCGGTGCGAACAATTCGTTGATGTTCGGGCTGCGAATGGCATGCTGGAAGCCGCCACGCGCGCGAACCGTATCAACCATGGTCCAGTCGAACGTCGCTTTCCAGCTCGTCTCGCTACCAAACGCGTTGTTGTCCGTACCGCGCACACCGAGTGTTGTCGACAGGTTCTGGACCATCGGCTTGTCCGACAGGATCGGCACCGAGAACTCGGCGAACAAGTCCGTGTAGTTCAGCACGCCACTGACCGGCAGTTGCTCGTTGAATCCCGCCACGAGGCCGGGCTGCAGACCGCTGTCCGGCAGGAAATCAAAATCGATTTCCCGATAGCTTGCGCCGACTGCTGCCTGAGCCGTGCCGGCGGGCATCTCGAACAGATCACCATTGACGACGGCCTCGACCATGCTTTGTACAACAACCGTCAGGTTCTTGGCCTGCAACGAGACATAGGCCTGGCATTCCGGGCTGATTGCCGAGTCGCCAAAGAGGTTCAGGCCGCCGGAGCAAAGCGACGCGCCACCGTCAGCCGCGTTTAATGCGTCTGCGACGCGGTTGAGACGGACGTTACCGCCCTGGATCTCGTTTCGAACCGAGCGACCGAAATTGCCATAGACGTCGTACGACCACGTCTCGGTCAAATCGCCCTTCGCACCCGCCGTGAGCTGCCACACGTCATGCGTGTTTTCACCCGTGCGGCCACCCAACGCGCTGAATCGCTTGTTGAAGTTGAAGTTCGCGCCCGGGGTCGCTCGTGCTGCGAGCAATGTCGCAAGATTTGCCGGGATGAACGGATTGGTCACGGGAATGGACAGGCCACCGACCGGCGTTGCGGCAAGCTCCTGCTTTGCATTGTAGTTGGTGAACATTGCCTGCACGTAGGGCTGGAAGTACTCGCTTTGTTCGAAGCTGATATGGGTGTACATGTTCCAGCGCTCGAGCGGCAGTACCAGGATGTTGTCCGGTTCGAAGTTGTAGGAAAAGCTGTCCGGTGCGAATTGCGTCGCTACGTGACTATCCGGTCCTGTGTAGCCGAAAATATTTAAGCTCGAGTTACCGGGTACGCCTGTGCAGAACAGCGAACCGTCCGGGTTGAGACCGAATCCGCGGGATCCACCATTGCTGGCACAGACACCCGCACCAAACATGGCATCCACCGCAGCCTGGCTCGGCGTATTGGCGCCAGCCGAAAAAGAACCGTTCGGGAATGTACCCGTTGCTGAAGATGCCTGTGAGGAGAATCCTCGGGCACCCTTGTACATCGCCTTGCGATCGAAATACGAAGCGTTGAAAACGGCGCTGCCTTTGCCATCGGCAAATCCGTAGCCAAATGTCATGTCGGCAGTAATTTCATCGCCATCGCCCTCTTCTGTAAGGCGATACTGCGTGTCGAGTGCTACACCTTCGAAGTCCTTCTTGATGATGAAGTTGACGACACCGGCGATAGCATCTGCACCGTAGGTGGCAGCTGCGCCGCCGGAAATTATTTCGACGCGATCGATCAACGCTGCAGGAATCGTGTTGGTATCAACGACGGTTCCGCCACTCGCCTGTCCCATTGCACGACGTCCGTCGATCAGCACCAGGTTTCGGTTTGCGCCAAGTCCACGGAGGTCGATGAATGCGCGACCGCCCGAGCTCGGATTGTTCGATTGTGAACTGATATTTGGAGTGATCTGCGGCAGTGTGTTCAGGTACTGATCAAGTGTCACATAACCACTGGATTGCAGTGCGCTCTTGTCGACGGTAAAAATCGGGCTCTCCGCAATCGCATCGCGTTTTGCAATTCGCGAACCGGTTACAGTGATTTCTTCGAGTTTTTCCGCCTCGTCGTCCTGGCCGAACGCCACAGGTGCTGAACCCAGGCTGCTGGCCACCGCACCGGCGATAAACGCGAGCCTGATCGCCCGCAGAGTCTTGGTGTTGCTGTGCATGTCAAATCTCCCCCTTAACTAGAGATTGAACTGGAAAGCCCGGCTTGAATTCAGGGCGAGACGTGCGCGGTTTTTGCGATCGTCCGGTCACCGAAACAAGCCGGTTCATTGGCCGTGAACTCGCTATCTAACGTACGGAGTATTTGTCTTCGTCCGGGCACTGGCAGCGCTGTCGCCTGCCAGTTTCAGTGCATCCGGGACGTCGGCTGGAGATGCCGAAATGCTGTCTGTTCGAGGATGTTTATCCTCGATCCCACTTTGGTTTGCGGATATTTGTCCGCGTTTAGTTTGATGTCAAATTACTTATTCGCATATCGACAACGAACGCCCCCAAATGGCGGCACCGGTACCTGTCAGCAAAGCCCTTGAAACCATTATGTTTATTTGTTGTACACTACGCTGATTTCCACGCTGGTCCGGATCGGGGCGCCACTTTGAGTGGGTGCAAATCGATCGTCGGACCCGGCCCCACCCTGGATCACGCCAGAACCATGAAGTATTGCTCAGCCTGTGGCGGCAAGGTCAGCCACCGAATACCCGCCAGCGACAACCGCGAACGCGCAATTTGCGACGACTGCGGCACCGTCCATTACCAAAACCCCCTGATTGTCGTCGGCTGTGTGGCCGAGAGCGACGGCAAGATCCTGTTGTGCAAGCGCTCCATCGAGCCCCGTTACGGTTACTGGACCGTTCCGGCCGGCTTCATGGAACTGGGCGAAACGCTCGCGGCCGGCGCCGCACGGGAAACCCTGGAAGAAGC
>DDIP01000396.1 GCA_002338605.1 Proteobacteria bacterium UBA1847
CCGGGTCGTGTTCGTCGATCTCGGCGGTGGCCGACTCAAACCCGTCCGCATCAAAGCGGGCCGTAGCGCACAAGGCTTTGTGGAAGTGCTCGAGGGCCTCTCTCTGGGCGATACCGTTGTGACGTCCGGCAATTTTCTCATTGCCGCGGAAACGCGCCTGAAGACGGGGATTGAGCAATGGTGAGTACGCAAACCGATGGGCAAAACAACGGCCCGCTTGAAAAACTGATCAACTTCTCTGCGCGCAACATACTGCTGACCTTGATGGTCGTGGTAGCGGCGGCGTTTTGGGGCTACCGTTCCCTTAGCACCGCACCTCTGGATGCGATTCCCGATTTGTCGGACGTGCAGGTGATCGTGTTCACCAATTGGCCGGGGCGCAGCCCCGACCTGGTCGAAGATCAAATTACCTATCCGTTAACGACCACGTTGCTCGCTGCACCGGAGGTACGCTTCGTGCGCGGGCAGAGCTTCATGGGTCTGTCGTTCGTTTATGTGATTTTCGAAGACGGCACCGATATGTACTGGGCCCGCTCACGGGTGCTGGAGTACCTCAACTCGGCGACACCGAAATTGCCGGACGATGTGCGCCCCACGCTGGGGCCCGATGCCACCGGCGTCGGCTGGGTGTATCAGTATGCGTTGGTCGACAAAAGCGGTAATCAGAGTTTGGCGGACTTACGCAGTTTGCAGGACTTTAACTTGCGCTACGCCCTGGAGGCGGTTGAAGGTGTTGCCGAAGTGGCGGCGGTGGGCGGATTCGTCAAGGAATACCAGATCAACGTCGATCCGAACAAGCTCGCCTCCTACGGTATCCCGTTGCACAAAGTCACGATGGCGGTACGCGCTTCCAACAAGGATGTCGGTGGACGGGTGCTGGAAATAGCGGGCCACGAGCAATTCATTCGTGGCCGCGGCTACGTCAAATCGGTGGAGGACCTGAAGGAGGTCGTCATCGGGGTCGGTGACGGTGGAATTCCCATTCGCGTCGCCGATGTCGCAAACGTCAGCCTGGGCCCCGCGTTACAGCGCGGTCAGGCCGATCTCGATGGTGAAGGCATTGCCGTTGGCGGCATTGTCGTAATGCGCTATGGCGAAAACGCGTTGGATGTGATCAATCGCGTCAAAGAAAGACTGGAAGTGCTCAAAACCAGTCTGCCGGATGGCGTAGAAATCGTTCCGGTGTACGACCGGTCAAGCCTGATCGAGCGAGCCATCGACACGTTGCGCAATACCCTGATCGAAGAGATGCTGATCGTCTCCCTCGTGATCGGCGTGTTTCTGTTGCACGTGCGTTCCGCATTTGTCGCGATTCTGACTTTACCAATCGCGATCCTGCTGTCGTTTATTCCGATGTCCTATATGGGGCTGACCGCAAACATCATGTCCCTGGGTGGCATAGCCGTGGCCATCGGCGCGATGGTGGATGCGGCGATAGTGATCATCGACAATGTGCACAAACGATTGCAAGGCCAAACACTCGAAGGCGAATCAAGAACGCGCGTCATCATCGAAGCCATGCAGGAGGTTGGCCCGAGTATCTTTTTCTCATTGTTGATTATTACGGTGTCCTTCGCACCGGTTTTTGCCCTTGAAGGCACTGAAGGGCGCTTATTTAAACCCTTGGCGTACACCAAGACCTTTTCCATGTTCTTCGCCGCATTGCTTTCGGTAACACTGATACCGGCTTTGGCGGTGTTGCTCATTAAAGGGCGTATCCGCGGAGACGACAGCCGTTTGAACAAGGCGTTGAGGGCCGGTTACGGTCCGGTGGTGCGCTTTGCCGTGCGTTGGCGTTGGCCGGTTGTCATTGGAGCGATGCTTGCCCTCGTGGTAACGGTGCCGGCGTATCGAAGCCTCGGGAATGAATTCATGCCGCCGCTGAACGAAGGCAGCATCCTGTACATGCCGACAGCGCTACCCGGTATTTCTATCGAAGAAGCGACCCGTGTAATGCAGACGATGGACCGGGAGTTGAAGAAGTTTCCGGAAGTGGAGCGTGTGTTCGGCAAAGTGGGTCGCAGCACGAGCCCCACGGATCCGGCCCCGCTGTCGATGATCGAAACCAACATTATGCTTAAGGACAAAAGCGAGTGGCGTGAAGGCATGACCTGGGACAAGTTAATCGGTGAGATGGACAGCGCGATGCGCTTCCCCGGTATGCCGAACATCTGGTGGATGCCCATTCAAACCCGCACGGAGATGCTCGCCACGGGTATCCGCTCAGCGCTCGGCATCAAAATCTTCGGGCCGAATCTGGCCACCATCGAGCGCACCGGTGTGGATATCGAGCGCGCATTGCTTGATGATGAGCGGACCGCGCTCTACACCCGTAGCGCCTTCGCCGAGCGCGCGACGGGCGGCTACTTTCTCGATTTTGACATCGACCGTAAGGCGGCCGCGCGCTTCGGACTTAATGTCGATGACGTGCAAGGCGTGATCGAGGCCGCCATGGGTGGCGTAAAAGTCAGTGAAACGGTCGAGGGGCGGGAGCGTTACGGGATATTGGTGCGGTACGCACGTGAGTATCGAGACAACATCGAGGCCCTTGAAAGGGTTTTCGTAACGACCTCGACCGGCGCGCAAATTCCGATCACGCAGGTTGCCGACCTTAAGTTCCGCACGGGACCGCCCGCCTTACGCAACGAGGACGGCCAACTGGTGAGCTTTGTCTTCGTTGATGTCAATGACGACATCGGTATTGCCGACTATGTAGACCTGGCACGCCAGGTGGTCGCCGACAACGTAGAGATCACGCCCGGGTATCGCCTCGACTGGGCCGGACAGTTCACCTATTTCGAACGCGCCAAGGCAAGGCTGAATATCCTGGTGCCCGCGACGATCTTCGTCATCTTCTTCATGCTCTACATGCATCGGAAGTCGATGATTGAAACGCTGGTCGTGATGACGGCACTGCCGTTCTCACTGATTGGCAGTATCTGGTTGTTGTCAGCACTCAACTACAACCTGAGCGTTGCGGTCGCCGTCGGCATGATTGCGGTGGCAGGACTGGCCGTAGAACTCGGGCTCCTCATGATGCTGTACCTGGACCTTTCGTGGCGACAGCACGCGCGGGATGGAACGCTCGCGAGTCAACAAGACCTGACCAACGCCATAACTGAAGGCGCGAGTCAGCGCATTCGCCCGATGCTAATGACGGGTCTCGCGCTGTTCCTGGGATTGGTTCCGATCATGTACAGCACCGGCAGTGGCGCGGACGTCATGAAGCGTATCGCCGCACCGATGCTTGGTGGTGTCGGTTCTGCCCTGATTCTCGTGTTGTTTGTCTTTCCCGCCATCTTTTCGTTTTGGCGCGGTCGACGTCTGCCAGCGTGACCTTGTTGATCGACGCTGGGGGTCGGTAGAGGCGCAAATAGAGCTTGACCTTCCCATAATGGGAGGGTTTACCGTATGGGCTGGTGGGGAGACTGGCCCCATGCGGAGGAAACGGCTATGAACATTGGTCAGGCGGCAGCCGCCACCGGCGTAACCGCCAAGCGTATTCGCTACTACGAACAAATTGGCCTCATCGAGCCGGCCGGGCGCACCGATGCCGGGTACCGCCATTTTGGCGAGCGTGACCTGCATACGTTGCGCTTCATCCAGAGCGCGCGCCGTCTCGGCTTCTCGATGCCGAAGATCTCGAACCTGCTGGCTCTGTGGCGCGATCAGAACCGCAGCAGCGCGGACGTCAAGCGACTCGCAAAAGAGCACGTCGCGGAACTGGAACAGAAGATCGCCGAGCTGCAATCGATGGTCGATACGCTCAAGCACTTGTCTCACAAGTGCAGCGGCGACGCCCGTCCCGATTGCCCGATCATCGCCGGCTTCGAAGGAGACCCATCATGAGCGCAACATGGACCTGCCCGATGCACCCCGAGGTGCAGTCGGACCAGCCCGGCTCCTGCCCGAAGTGCGGTATGGCGCTGGAACGCGCCGACGTACCGGTACGCAAGACGCAATACACGTGTCCGATGCATCCGGAGATCGTTCGCGATCATCCCGGCAGTTGCCCGATCTGCGGCATGGCGCTGGAACCGGTTGTCGCAAGCGGCGAGGAAGACACCAGCGAACTCGACGACATGACGCGGCGTTTCTGGGTCAGCGCCGTGCTGACTTTGCCGCTGTTCATTTACGCGATGGCTGAGATGATCCCGGGCAACCCGCTCGCACACCTGCTGGCCGGTGACTGGGCCCAGTGGGTACAACTGGCGCTGGCCACACCGGTCGTGCTTTGGGGTGGCTGGCCGTTCTTCGTACGCGGCTGGAATTCGGTTCGCACGATGAATCTCAACATGTTTACGCTGATCGCCCTCGGTGTCGGCGTAGCGTTCGTCTTCTCGCTCGTCGCGGTCGCGGCGCCCGGCCTGTTTCCGCCGGCGTTCCGGAATCACGGCGGCAACGTCGCCGTGTATTTCGAGGCGGCAGCGGTCATTACGACGCTGGTGTTGCTTGGCCAGGTGCTGGAGTTGCGCGCCCGCAGCCAGACCTCGGGCGCGATACGCGCGTTGCTGGAACTCGCGCCGCCGACCGCACTCCG
>DDIP01000020.1 GCA_002338605.1 Proteobacteria bacterium UBA1847
ACGATTTTGCGCGCAGTGCCTGACAAATTGTGGGGATTCATACTGTTCGGTCTGTCGGTGATCCTGCCATTATTCTTACCGTGGCTCGACCGCTCCCGGGTGAAATCGATTCGTTACCGGGGCTGGATATACAAGTCGGCACTGACCCTGTTCGTTGTGACTTTCATTGCGCTGGGCTGGCTCGGCCTGCAACCGGCAACGCCGGCGTTTGTCACCGCCGCCAGGATCTTCTCGGTTCTGTATTTCGCATTTTTCCTGCTGATGCCGTACTACACGGCGATAGACAAGACCAAGCCGGTGCCGGAAAGGGTGGTCTACCATGGATAAGTTCAACCGAACCGTCAGGGGTTTGCTGCTTGGCTCAGTATTATTGACCGCAGAAGTACTCGCGGCCGGTGGTGGTGTGGCGCTCGAGCCGGCCAACCTTGATCGTGACAACATTAATTCACTGCAACGTGGTGCGGCGAATTTCATGAACTATTGCTCAGGTTGTCACTCGGCGAAATACGTTCGATTCACGACGATCGGCAAGAACCTCGAACTGACCGACGAGCAGCTGGTTGCGAACCTGATGTTCAACGCGGAAAAGACCTTCGAAACGATCAATTCATCGATGCCTGTGAGGGATGCACAGCGATGGTTCGGCACGGCACCACCCGACCTGTCACTGATAGCGCGGGCCAGGACCGCAGACTATGTCTACAATTTTCTGAAGGGCTTTTATATTGACCCGGACAGCCCGACCGGCGTGGACAACCTGGTTTTGCCAGGTACCAGCATGCCGCACGTGTTGTGGGAATTGCAGGGCTACCAGTCAGCCAATTTTGACGAACACCACAATGACGATGGTTCAGTGACGATAACATTCGAGGGATTCGAACAGCGGGTTCCGGGCAATATGGACTCCGAGGACTACGACGAGTTCGTTCGTGACACAGTCAATTTCCTGGCGTATGTGGCGGAGCCGATTCGTTCTGACCGACGCAAGCTGGGTGTCTGGGTCATGATGTTTCTGATCTTTTTCTTCATCATCGCCCGCATGCTCAAAAAGCAAATCTGGAAGGATGTAACGTAATGGCAGTAGTAGCCAACAGGCGGTCGGTAATGACGCTATTTTCACGACCGACTGATATTCACAGTCATCGTACTCGGCTGGTACTCGCTGAGAAGAACATCAATATCGAGATTGCCAACGTCGCCGGTCCTGACCTGCCGGAAGACCTGATGGATCTTAATCCGTACCATACGGTTCCGACGCTGGTGGATCGTGATCTGACCCTGTATGACTCGCGTGTCATCGTCGAATATCTCGATGAGCGCTTTCCGCATCCGCCGCTGATGCCGGTCGATCCGGTTACCCGCGCTCAGTTTCGCCTGGCCCTGTTTCGCATCGAAACCGACTGGTATTCGATTGCGGAAGAGGCCGAGTCGAATGCCGATGGCAAGCTTGGCACCAAGGCTCGCAAGATGCTGCGCGAAAGCATTCTGCAGAGCACCGAATTATTCGGAGCACGGCCATTCTTTCTTAGCGAAGAGTTTTCGCTGGTTGACTGTACGATCGCACCGTTACTGTGGCGTCTGCCGGTGTACGGCATCGACCTGGGCAAGAATGCGGAGCCTATTGAAGAGTACATGGATCGGGTGTTTGCGCGACGTTCGTTTCAACAAAGCCTGACGGAGCTTGAGCAGGAAATGCGACTGTAGTTGTCGTCTTAAGTTAAGTCGGGGAGCCGCCAGCCAAATCGGTGCTAGACTTGCGGCACCAGCCGGAATTCAAGAATAAGATCGTGAACAATTCCAAGCGTTCAAAACGGCCGTACCTGATTCGTGCCATGCACGAATGGATGGGGGACAATTCGCATACGCCGCACATCGTCGTCGATACGTCGGTCGATGGTGTCTGTGTGCCGCTTGAGCATGTCAAGGATGGCAAGATCATCCTGAATATAAGCGAGTCGGCGGCGCACAACCTCAAGTTGACGAATGACGCCGTCAGTTTCCGCGCGCGCTTTAGCGGCGTTGCCTTTGATGTGTGGGTGCCGATGAAATCGGTGCTAGGGATTTACGCAAGAGAGACCGGCCAGGGGATGATCTTCTCCCACGATACGGAAACGGCCGACCAGCTCAGCCCGGCAACATTGCCCGATGAAATCGAAGAAACTCGCTCGCGCCCGCATCTGACTATCGTCAAGTAGGCGTGGTCAATCGTTTTTACGACTCTCCCAGGAGCGTCGTGTCGATCAGGTCACACAGGCAATGAATGATCAGCAGGTGTACTTCCTGAATACGGGCGGTTCGATTCGCCGGCACGCGTATTTCAACATCCCCTTCGCGGAACACCCCGGCCATCCGGCCACCGTCACGACCGGTTAATGCAACCACTCTCATACCGCGATCATGCGCCGCAGCGATAGCGCGAATGACGTTTTCCGAATTGCCCGACGTCGATATTCCCAGCAATACGTCCTGGGCTTTGCCCAGTGCACGCACCTGTTTGGAAAATATCTCTTCGTAAGAATAGTCGTTTGAAATCGACGTGAGTGTCGAGCTATCAGTCGTCAGGGCCATCGCGGGCAGGCCCGGACGCTCCATTTCGAATCGATTCAGGAGTTCAGACGAAAAATGCTGCGAATCAGCAGCCGAGCCGCCATTGCCACAGCTTAAGATCTTGCCATCGTCGAGCAGCGCATCACTCATGAGCTTGCCAGCGGCCGCAATGCTCTCCGAGATTTGTTCGGCTGCGACCTGCTTGGTCGCGATACTCTCCGCGAAATGCTCGCGAACTCGGGTGACAGGATCCATGGTTTCTCCGGGCCGGATAATTCCCTGAAGTCTAACAGGATGGCCTGGTTGTGGGTAATGACCCCTGGCGAATTACAGGCTCGAATCACCCGGTCGAAAAGCGTCGGGAATCCACTCAATCGTCATGTCTCCGTCGCCGGCAACAGCGATAACGTCGAAGCGCATCGTCGACGTACCGAAGCGGCGATTCCGGGCAACAAAAAGCGCGGCCGTGCGGATGAGCTTCCTTTGCTTATGCGTGTCCACGGTATGGCTTGCCTTGGCGAATCGATTCGAGCTGCGGCAGCGAACCTCAACAAACACCAGGCATTGTTCGTCCATCATGATCAGGTCGATTTCGCCGCCGCGGGATCGGAAATTGCGGGTGACCGGCGTGAGACCATGCCCGAGCAGGTGCTCGAATGCCACCTGTTCGGCGCGTTGACCTAGAGCTCTGGAGGCAGTTCGTCCCACGGCGCTTCATCCGCCGCACCGGGCGCCATGGGCTCGCCGTCACTGCTGATATCCATGATTGGGCCG
>DDIP01000382.1:0-462 GCA_002338605.1 Proteobacteria bacterium UBA1847
GACCGCTTGGAGCGCTTCGGCCGTTGTCAACATAGTACGCTCAGCCTTGCTCACGTGCGATCGCACGGTGGCCGATATCACGGCGGCAGTAGACGTCCTGCCATTCGATCTTGTCGACGGCCTGGTAGGCGGTCTTTGCGGCAGCCTCGACCGAATTGCCCAGGCCGACAACGCACAGGACGCGGCCACCGTCGGTTACGATGTCGCTACCTTGCAATGCGGTGCCTGCGTGAAATACTTTTTGTTCCTTGCTGTCGGCGCCGTCCAGGCCGCCAATGATCATTCCCTTCGCGTAATCGCCAGGGTATCCGCCCGCCGCGAGCACGACGCCAAGAGCTGCACGCGGATCCCAGTCAATAGACTGTTCAGCCAGTGATCCATTGAGTGTCGACAAGCAGATATCGCTCAGGCTTGTGTGCAGCCGCATCATGATGGGCTGCGTTTCCGGATCGCCCATGCGGC
>DDIP01000382.1:556-3548 GCA_002338605.1 Proteobacteria bacterium UBA1847
GTTTCCGGATCGCCCATGCGGCAGTTGAATTCGATCACTTTCGGCGTGCCATCCGCCATGATCATCAGGCCGGCATACAGAAAACCGAGGTAGGGATGGCCGTCCGCCTGCATTCCAGCGAGTGTTGGCCGGATGATCTCGCCCATGATCCGCTGCGCGATAGCGGGGGTCACCACCGGAGCGGGGGAGTACGCACCCATGCCACCGGTATTCGGCCCGCGGTCACCGTCGTCGCGTGCCTTGTGGTCCTGTGACGTTGCAAGCGGCAGGATCGTCGTGCCGTCGGTGATGACGATGAAGCTGGCTTCCTCACCGTCCAGAAACTCTTCGACGACAATGCGCGCGCCGGCGCTGCCGAATGCTCCGCCGTCGAGCATGTCGGTGGCTGCCGCTTCGGCTTCCTGCAGGCTCATCGCAACGATCACACCCTTGCCGGCGGCCAGTCCATCGGCTTTGATGACTATTGGTGCGCCGCGTTTACGGATGTAATCGAGTGCTTCATCGAGGTCGGTAAAGTTCCGGTAGTCGGCGGTCGGAATATTGTGCCGCGCGAGAAAATCCTTCGTGAATGCTTTCGATCCTTCGAGCTGCGCGGCGGCAGCCGTTGGGCCGAAGCAGGGCAGGTCGAGTTCATTGAATCGGTCGACAATGCCTGCGACCAATGGCGCTTCGGGGCCGACGATTGTCAGGCCGATCTGCTCCTTGCGGGCGAGGGCCACTAGCGCGTCCGTATCGTCGGCGGCGATGGCGACGTTGCGAATCCCGGGCTCCCGCGATGTGCCGGCGTTGCCAGGGGCAACCAGCACTTCGTCGACGTCTGCTGACTGGGCGCATTTCCACGCCAGAGCATGCTCTCGACCGCCGCTACCGATAATCAGAACTTTCATAAAGCTCAAATTACCTCAATGTCGGAAGTGGCGCATGCCGGTAAACACCATCGCAAGTCCGTGTTCGTTGGCGGCTTCAATAACTTCATCGTCGCGCATCGAACCGCCCGGCTGGATTATCGCTGAAATGCCCGTTTCCGCTGCCGCGTCAATACCATCGCGGAAGGGGAAGAAAGCATCGGACGCCATGACGGAGCCCTTGATCTCAAGTCCCTCATCGGCCGCTTTGATTGCTGCGATTTTCGTGCTGTACACACGGCTCATTTGCCCGGCGCCGACACCAATTGTCATTTTGTGCTTGCAGAAAATAATGGCATTGGATTTCACATACTTGACGACCGTCCAGGCGAACAACATGTCCTGAATCTGCTCGGCGGTCGGTGCGAGCGTGGTGACAACCCTGAGGTCATCGGCTGTGACGACGCCGAGGTCGGTATTCTGTACCAGCAAACCGCCGGATACTTTCTTGAAATCGAATCCCGATGCACTGGCCGTTGGCCATACGCCGGTTTCGAGAACACGAACGTTTTTCTTCGCTGCAATTACATCAGCGGCATCGCTCGCAATTTCGGGTGCCACGATGACTTCAACAAACTGCTGCTCAATTATCGCCTTCGCTGTCTTCGCATCCAGTGGTCGATTGAAGGCAATGATGCCGCCGAAAGCCGACGTCGGATCGGTCTTGAACGCCTTGTCATACGCGTCGAGGATTGTGCTCCCGACCGCAACCCCGCAGGGGTTCGCATGCTTGACAATGACGCAGGCCGGTTCCGCAAATTGCTTCACACATTCGAGCGCCGCGTCGCTGTCTGCAATGTTGTTGTACGAAAGTGCCTTGCCCTGGAGTTGCCTGGCGGCGGCAAGCGATCCGGCCGGAGCCTGCTGGTCGACATAGAATGCCGCATCCTGGTGCGGGTTTTCGCCATAGCGGAGCTTTTCGGAGAGCGCTCCGGAGTACAGGAAGCGCTCACCCATGGCCTCATCACCCAGCGAGTTCGACAGGTAGCGCGTGATCGCTGTGTCGTAGCTTGCTGTGTGCGCATAGGCCTTGGCAGCGAGTCTGCGGCGACTTTCGACAGAAAGCCGTTTGTTCTTCAGGTCATCGAGTACCGACTCGTAGTCGTCCGGTTCGACGATTACCGCTACGCCATCATGGTTTTTCGACGCCGCGCGAATCATCGCGGGCCCGCCGATATCGATGTTCTCGATTGCGTCCGCCAGGCTTGCGTCCTCGCGTGCGATGGTCTGTTCGAATGGATACAGGTTAACAACCAGTAAATCGATGGGGTCAATACCGTGTTTCTTCATGACCGGTTCGTCAGTTCCACGACGTCCCAGCAAACCGCCGTGAATAACCGGGTGCAGTGTCTTGACGCGACCATCCATGATCTCGGGGAAGCCGGTTTTTTCCGACACCTCGACAACGTTCAGGCCTGCGTCACGCAATTGACGGCAGGTACCGCCAGTGGAAAGAACTTCGACGCCGAGCTCAGCAAGGCCCTGCACAAATGGGATCAATCCACGCTTGTCAGAAACACTGACCAGCGCGCGTCGTACCTTGAACATTAAGTCACCTGGGAGAAAAGCGCGGTCTGGCCCGCGAATGATTAGCGAATGAGAGAGTAAACCTTGAGTTTCTTGCGCAGCGTCGCGCGATTGATGCCCAGAATGCCCGCTGCCTGGCTCTGGTTGCCCTGGGTATAGTCCATGACCGCCTTGAACAGGGGACGCTCGACCTCGCCGATCACGAGATCATAGAGCTCGCCCGGGCGATCACCGTTCAGGGTTGTGAAATATTGATTGAGAGCTTCTTCAGTGTGTTGACAGAGTGGTTTCTTGCCCTTCTTCGATAACAGGGCCTCGCCGTTTTTGTTGTTGTTTACCACGTTTACCTAATCCCGAATGCTGACTCTAAAGATGAGCCTACCTCCCAAGCTTCAGGAAAATCACGCCGCCAACAACACGCCTCCGTCCTCTCGATCGAAGTAGGTTTCGGTCAAACTGATTTGCTCTGAAGCACTTTCAACACGCACCACCTGCTGACGAAATTCGTCGGCATTCGCCAGGCTGTTGCAATACCAGGTCAGGTGCTTGCGAGCCACTCG
>DDIP01000382.1:3645-4251 GCA_002338605.1 Proteobacteria bacterium UBA1847
GGTGCTTGCGAGCCACTCGAACTCCGGTCGATTCCCCATAAAACCGGTGCAGTTCGTTCAAGTGGCCGAGCATAATATCACGCAATTCGTATTTATCCAGCGGCGGAATTTTTCTGTCCGGATTTAGAAGTTGTCCAAGTTCGCGAAAGATCCACGGGCGGCCTTGTGCACCGCGACCGATCATCAAGCCGTCGCAATTTGTTAGACGCAAAACTTCAAGCGACTTCTCTATAGTTGCTATATCTCCATTGGCAATCACCGGGATCGTAACTGCCTGCTTTACGCGCGAAATGGTTTCGTACTCCGCGTCACCCTTGTAGCGACATGCGCGAGTTCGCCCGTGAATGGCCAGCGACTGAATGCCGGCGTCTTCGGCGATGCGCGCAATTTGCACTGCGTTTCGATGATCTTTGTCCCAGCCGGTACGAATCTTCAGTGTGACCGGTACGCTAACTGCCGCAACGACGGATTTGAGGATCGATGCCACCAGTTTTTCGTCCTGCAGCAACGCTGAGCCCGCGAGCTTCTTGCAAACCTTCTTGGCAGGGCACCCCATATTGATATCAATGATCTGCGCGCCACGCTCGACACAGGCCTGTGCAGCCG
>DDIP01000047.1 GCA_002338605.1 Proteobacteria bacterium UBA1847
TCGCAGGGGGCCCGCCGTAGAGTGATTACACCTTCAGGCTTTTGCAACAGGGGGCGGGGGAGCGTATCCCCGTTGCAGTGTTCAAGCTATTTCACCGGCGCGTTCATGTCAAGGTTGTTGTGACTACTGATTTGACGCCGGAAATTTTCCCAGGTTGCCAATTTTCCATGGCCCACAACCATATGTCCTGTCTCGGTTTTCTGGCCAGATCCTCCGGTGGGCCCTGGTTTAGCAAGGTGAACGCGTGAACAAGCGTATCGGCGACAAAATCCGGCGAGATACCTGGCGCTCCTGTTGACTTGCCGAGTTTTTCGCCGCGTGTGTTGGTGATAACGGGAATGTGCATGTAGCGTGGCGTGCGGAAGCCGAGCCGGTGTTGCAACGCTATCTGCCGTGGTGTCGAGTCGATCAGGTCAATGCCGCGCACGATCTCGGTGATGCCGTCGAGGTCGTCGCTCACAACGACCGCCAGCTGGTAAGCGATCAGCCCGTCCCGGCGCTTGATAATGAAGTCGCCTGACTCGGATTCGAGCTGCTGCGATATTTCACCTTGCAGCGCATCGATGAAACGTGTCGCGTGGTCACCCGTCTTGATTCGAATTGCTGCATCGCCGCGAACCGTGCGATCTCGGCAGGTGCCAGGGTAGATCGTGCCAAGCGGGCCCTGTGGCAGGTCGGCAAGATCCCGTCGAGAACAGCAGCAAGGGTAGGCATGGCCACCTTTCAGGAGCAAAGCGACGGCCGCCTCGTGGGCGTCGTGCGCATCGCTCTGAAAGATGACGTCGCCGTCCCACTCGAATCCGTAGCTTTCAAGCGTGTGCAGGATCAGGTCGGTTGCACCGGCTTGCTCGCGAGGTGGGTCAATATCCTCGATTCGCAGCAGCCAGCGCCCGTTGTTGGCGCGTGCCTGCAGGTAACTCGCTACCGCAGCGACAAGTGATCCGAGGTGCAGCGGGCCGGTAGGCGACGGCGCGAACCGCCCGACGTAGGGGAGCGATTCGCGCGTCTGCATCAGGCGACCGAGCTACCGATACCGATCGTCCCGGTCACGGAACTGGCGTTCCGACATTTCGCGCCGTTCCTGCGCTTCGAGACTCAGTGTTGCCACTGGCCGGGCTTCGAGGCGTTTGAGTCCAATCTCTTCACCGGTCTCGTCACAATAGCCGTAGGTACCTTCGTCCAAACGGCTTAGCGCAGCTTCGATCTTTCGAAGCAGCTTGCGCTCACGGTCGCGCGTGCGCAGTTCCAATCCGAATTCGGATTCCTGGGTTGCGCGATCATTAGGGTCCGGGAAATTGGCCGCTTCATCCTGCATGTGGTGAACCGTCCGATCCACCTCGAACATCAGCTCGTTCTTCCAGGCGGTAAGAATCGCACGGAAGTGCTCAATCTGACCCTCACTCATATACTCTTCACCGCGTCGTGGCTTGTACGGAGCAATACCGTGGATCGGGCCCGACAGCGCGTCACCACGCTTCCGCGCAGGTGGCTTGGCACGAGTTGGCGTCTTCTTCTTAACGGCAGGGCGCTTCTTGCTGACGGTCTTTTTCTTCGAGACCTTTTTCCTGGATACTTTTTTCGTCGAAACCTTCTTGGTCGATGGCTTTTTCTTCGAGACTTTCTTCTTTGAGGCTTTCTTCTTTGAGGCTTTCTTCTTCGTGACCTTCCTGGTCGAAACCTTTTTCTTGCTCGCTTTCTTCTTCACCGATGCTTTTTTGCCAGATGCCTTTTTCTTGGCGACCTTTTTCTTTGCCGGAGCCTTTTTCTTCGAAGTCTTTTTCGATGATTTCCTGACTACCTTTTTCCTTGATGGGGATTTCTTGGCGACCTTTTTCTTCGCAGAAGTCTTCTTCTTGGTAACCTTCTTGCGCTTGGCCGTCGTCGTTTTCCGCTTTTTGCTGGCGGCTTTCTTTGCGGGCATCATTTGGCTCCTGCCGGGGAAAGAAAAGGCCGGGATTATACATTGACTGGGGGCTTTGGGAACCCCTATTTTTTAAGGCTGATTCTGCCTGTCTGGACGGGGTAAAATAGCCGATAATCACCGCGTTGGGCCGTATTGTCTTTTTTCGGCGACAAATCTTTTATAGCCGGGTTTTATCGTCAGATTTCTATTACACTAGCCCGATTTGACGGGATATTGGTCCGAATTAGCAATGCGATTAAGCAAGATAAAGCTCGCTGGCTTCAAATCCTTCGTCGACCCCACAACGATTACCTTTCCAAGCAGCCTGGTTGGCGTGGTTGGACCGAATGGTTGCGGCAAGTCGAATGTAATTGATGCCGTTCGATGGGTAATGGGCGAAAGCTCGGCGACTCGCCTGCGTGGCGATTCCATAACCGACGTTATTTTCAATGGCTCCAGCACGCGCAAGCCAGTTGGCGCTGCGTCAGTCGAATTGCTGTTCGACAACAGTGAAACGACGCTTGAAGGTCAGTACGCCAAGTACGCCGAGATTTCGATTCGGCGTGAAGTCAGTCGGGACGGCATTTCAAACTATTTCCTGAATGGTACGAAGTGCCGGCGCAAGGACATTACCGGTGTTTTCCTTGGCACAGGATTGGGACCGCGAAGCTACTCGATTATTGAACAAGGGATGATTTCCCGACTGATCGAAGCCAAGCCCGAGGAGATGCGTGTATTCCTCGAGGAAGCCGCAGGTATATCGAAGTACAAAGAACGACGTCGTGAGACGTCGAATCGCATCAAGCACACGAAAGAAAACCTGGATCGATTGCTGGATGTCGTCGATGAGGTCGAGAAGCAGATCAAGCATCTGGATCGACAGGCAAAAACAGCGGAGCGATTCAGCAAGTACAAGAAAGAGGAGCGCCGCACTGCCGCCGAATTGCTGGCGCTACGCACGCGTGAACTGGATGAGCGCGGCAACAAGGCCGGCGCGAAACTTGCAGAATGCAAGACCGGGCTCGAAGCCTCGATCGCGAAGCAACGCAGCCTTGAGGCGTCTCTCGAGGCAACACGTGTTCGCCAGACCGAAAGCACCGACGTATTTAACAAGGTCCAGGGTCGGTACTACAAGGTCGGATCCGAGATCGCGCGCCTTGAGCAGTCCATAGAACATGCCCGCGAATTGCGGGAGCGTCAGCAGCAGGATCTTGAGCAGGCGATCAATGGTGCGAAGGAAATCTCCGCACACATCGACCAGGACCAGACGGAGATCGAACAACTCGAATTGACCTTGAGTGAGCTCGTCCCCGGACTGGAGCAGGCAAGGCAGAGTGAGAAGTTGTCCTCAGCGTCATTGCAAAAAGCCGAAGAGGCTTTGGCAAGCTGGCAAGAGCGATGGGATGAACACGGCCGTCGGTACAACGATGCGTTGCAACAACAAAGCGTTGAGAGCACGCGTTCGGAGCAACTTGAATCCCGTCTGTTGAGTTTTGGGGAGCGGCACAAGAAATTGCTTGACGCCCAGGTTGACGCGAGCCCGGAAGAACTGCAGGCCCGATACAACGAACTTGCCGAACAGGAACTCAGGAAACGACAGGCGAGAGATGAATTCGACCGTCACCTGACAGATATCGGCGAGAAAGTTCGCAAGCTGCGAGAGCAAGACCGCAAGCTGACCGCACTTGTTGACGAACGCCACACGGCGATGCAGGACGCGAAGGGCAAGTACGCGTCCCTTGAGGCGCTGCAACAGGCAGCGCTCGGCGAAGGCGACGAGGGCGTCAAAAACTGGCTGGAAGGGGCCGGCCTCGACCGCAACAACCGAGTGGCACAAAAACTCGATGTCGTTAAGGGCTGGGAGCGCGCGATAGAAACGGTACTTGGTGACTATCTCCAAGCAGTTTGCGTACCTGACATCACGCCGGTAACCGAAACCATCGCACAATTAAAGAGCGGAATCGTCACGGTATTGCGCGAGCAATCCGGGAGCGACGCGCCTCAGGCGGTGACAAACACGCTTGCAGAAAAAGCAAATGGCGCGCCCGTCGCGATAATGCAAATTCTTTCGAAAATCGCCACCGCGGAATCTTTGGGGCAGGCGCTTCAGATTCGAGAGACTCTGGCTGATGACGAGTCAGTTGTAACCACCGACGGCGTTTGGCTGGGGAAACACTGGTTACGAGTTTGCCGGGACAAAGACGGCAAGGCCGGAGTGTTGGCGCGTGAGCACGACATGCGACGTCTCAAGTCCGAGATCCGTGAGATGCAGGCGCGTCATGACAGCGCCAAAAAGTTGCTGCACGACGGACGGTCTCGACTGACGCAACTCGAGGAACGTCGTGAAACGATGCAGCGCGATGCATCATCGTTACTGAACGAGTATTCCGAGACTAAGGCAGCCCTGGAGTCCGCGCGCTACAAAATGGACCAGGCCAACGCTCGGAAAGTGGCTCTGGCAGAAGAATCCAGCGAGCTGAAAAACGAGCAGATTTCTGCCGAAGAGCAGTTACGGGAGTCGCAGCGCGTTCGGACTCAGGCCGCGGAGCTGCTTGAGCGCTTGCAAGAGGAAAGGCGCGATCTGGAAACCCGCCGTGAAGAGCTACGCGCGGAGCTGCTTCGCGTACGATCGCAGGCGGACGAAGACCGACAGGCAGTGCAGAACATTGCGATCCAGTTCGAGAGCCGGCGTACAAGTAAGGAATCGGCGGCACAAAACCTCAAGCGTATGCAGGCACAGCTGACGCAGTTCAAATCGCGTGAGGCCGAGATTCGCTCACAGCTTGCGACACGTGAGACGCCGCTCGAAGACAGCAAGGCCGAGCTCGCAAAACAGCTGGAAGCACGCGTTGCCGTTGAGGAGGAGTTGGCGGCAGCGCGCAGGATTGTTGAGAAGGTCGAGAATGAATTACGTGAACTTGACCAGTCGAGGATGCAAATCGATCAGGCGGTAGACGAGGCACGGTCTCGCGTCAGCGAGGCCGAAATGGCTGTGCAGGAACTCAAGGTCCGCCGCGAGGGTTTTGCCGAGCAGCTTTTGCAGACGGCGTTTGAATTACCGACCTTGCTGGAGGAAATGGACGACGACGCCAGCGTTGTGGTCTGGGAAGAAAAATTGGAGAAGGTGCGTGGGCGGATCGACCGGCTGGGGCCGATCAATCTCGCGGCGATCGACGAATTCAAGGAGCAATCCGAACGCAAAGAATACCTCGATTCGCAGCTAGCCGATCTCAACGATGCGCTGTCAACGCTCGAAGGTGCGATCCGCAAGATAGACAAGGAGACTCGCAGCCGCTTCCGCGATACGTTTAACAACGTCAACGAAGGATTCAAGACGCTGTTCCCGAAATTATTCGGCGGTGGACATGCCTACCTCGAACTCACGGGGGATGACTTGCTGACAGCCGGAATCACCGTGATGGCACGGCCGCCCGGCAAGCGAAACAGCACAATCCACTTGCTGTCTGGTGGAGAGAAAGCGTTAACGGCTGTCGCGTTGGTGTTCGCGATATTCGAATTGAACCCGGCCCCGTTCTGCATGCTCGACGAGGTCGACGCACCGCTCGATGATGCAAACGTAACCCGATTCTGCAATATCGTTCGGGAAATGTCGGACAAAGTGCAGTTTGTTTTCATCACGCATAACAAGGTTACTATGGAACTGGCGCGACAACTGTCGGGTGTCACGATGCAAGAGCCGGGTGTTTCCAGGCTGGTATCAGTCGACCTCGATGCAGCCGTCAAGATGGCGGCAAGTTAGACGGCCGGGATGAGTGTTTGAATGGACGGTCTGCGTTGGTTGCTGTTGCTATTCGGGCTGTTGGTGATCGCGGGTGTTTATGTCTACAGCCGGCGCGAGAAAAAGCCGTCGGCGGAAGACGCCCAGGTTGGTGATCGCGTCGAGCCCAGTCTTGATGCCGCGGATGCCGTTGACGATAACCCTGAGGATGATCCGGACGCCCCGTCGTTCGATGAAGACGCTGATGACGATGCCAGTGAAACACTGCCCGGTGATGATACTCCGCAGAAGATTGTTACGGTGCGTATTGTCGCTCGTGAGAAAAAATCGTTTGCTGGAGACGAACTGGTTCTCAGCATGCGCGGCATTGGCCTGAGACACGGGAAATTCGGAATTTTTCATCGCTACGACGGCAATGACGAATCGAGGACCGTATTCAGCGCCGCCAGCCTGGTCGAGCCCGGCAGTTTTGATCTGCAGAACATCAAGGGCCAGAAAATACCCGGTATCAGCTTGTTTCTGGTTCTGCCCGGTCCGGTCGAATGTGTCGAGGCATTCGATTTGATGTTGGCTGCGGCCCGGGCGTTGACGCAAACCCTCGACGGTGAATTGCTCGATGAGTCGGGCAGTACGTTGAGCATCCAGCGGGAGCGCTATCTGCGCGAGGAAATCATTCAGTTTCAACATAGTCGCCTGGTGTCCTGATCGGCGCTACCTAAACCTCGATGACTGTTTCTGCCGCAATAAGAGAAAAGACAGAGTCACTGCGCGAGCAGATTCGATATCATAACTACCGCTATCACGTACTCGATGATCCGGAGGTCCCGGACATTGAATACGATCGACTAATGCAGGAACTGCTGGCGCTTGAGGCGCAGCACCCGGAACTCGTGACCGCGGACTCGCCAACCCAGCGGGTTGGTGCCGCGCCGGTTGCGGCGTTTGGCACAGTGAAGCACGAACTGCCAATGCTCTCGCTTGGCAATGTCTTTAGTGAAGAGGAACTGCGCGATTTTCATCGTCGGGTTCTCGACAAGCTGGAGCTGGACGATGCGTCAGCAGTAACTTATGCGGCAGAGCCAAAACTTGATGGTGCTGCTGTTAGCCTGCTGTATGTCGACGGGGTGCTGACCCGAGGCGCGACCCGCGGCGACGGGATGACCGGTGAGGACATTACACACAATGTCCGGACGATCGAAGCGGTGCCGTTGCGCCTGATCGGCAAGGGATTTCCACAACGCCTGGAGGTCCGTGGCGAGGTATTCATGCCCAAAGCGGGCTTTGAGGCCTATAACGCAAAGGCGCGGTCGGCAGGCGAGAAGGTATTTGTCAATCCACGCAATGCTGCGGCGGGCAGCCTGAGGCAACTCGACCCGAAGCTGACGGCTGCACGACCACTGGATATGTACGCCTATTCGGTGGGAATTGTCGAAGGAGGCAAGCTAGCGAAACGACACAGCGAAATAATAGACCAGTTGCAGCAGTGGGGTGTCAAGGTTTGCCCGGAGCGCCGAGTAGTAACCGGAATCGACGGCTGTCTTGAGTTTTATGAGGACATTGGGAAGCGACGCAATGCGCTCGCGTATGAAATCGACGGCGTGGTCTACAAGGTTGATCGCCTGGCGCTGCAGAGTGAACTCGGCTTCGTGTCGCGAGCACCACGCTGGGCAATTGCACACAAGTTTCCGGCACAGGAAGAATTGACGGAAGTTCTGGGTGTCGAATTTCAGGTTGGTCGCACGGGCGCTATCACCCCGGTGGCGCGATTGAAGCCTGTTTTCGTTGGTGGAGTGACGGTAAGCAATGCGACTTTGCACAATATCGACGAATTGCATCGCAAGGACGTGCGTGTCGGCGATACTGTGATTGTCCGTCGAGCGGGTGATGTGATCCCCGAGGTGGCAAGCGTTGTGTTGAGCCGACGGAAAGAGGGCACAAGACGTGTCCAGTTGCCGACGAAGTGCCCGGTCTGTGGCTCTCAGGTCGTCAGGGAAGACGGCGAGACCGTGGCGCGGTGTACAGGCGGTCTTTATTGCGCCGCACAGCGTGCAGAATCCCTAAAACACTTCGTCTCACGTCGCGCATTCGATATTGAAGGTTTCGGTTCAAAGCTCATCGAGCAGCTTGTTTCGATCGACCGCATCAAGACGCCAGCGGACATTTTCCAACTGACTCGCGAAGAACTTGGCGAGTTGGACAGAATGGGCGACAAGTCGGCCGAAAAGCTGGTTACGTCAATTGAAAAGAGCAAACAGACGACTCTAGCGCGTTTGCTGTTCGCACTGGGTATCCGGGAGGTCGGTGAAGCGACGGCAGCCAGTATCGCCGCACATTATGGGCGTTTGGAAAACGTACTGTCAGCCAGCGAAGAAGAGCTCCAGGCGATTGATGATGTCGGCCCGGTCGTCGCGGCCCGATTGCGCACGTTCTTCGACGAAAAACACAACGTCGACGAAATTTCTCGCTTACAGAAATACGGGGTTACCTGGCCCGAATCGGACCCGGTCCAGGCGCGAGCGGATGGAGCACTTTCGGGAAAAACCTTTGTAATAACAGGCACTTTACCCACAATGACCCGGGACAAAGCAAAGGATCTGATCCGTTCGCTGGGTGGAAAAGTTGCCGGCAGCGTCTCCAAAAAAACAGACTATCTCGTCGCCGGCGAAAAGGCTGGATCAAAGCTCGCCAAAGCCGAACAGCTTGGGATTTCGGTCCTTTCTGAGGGTGATTTGCGGCGGCTTTGCACAAATGACAAGGCGTAGCAACACCTAAATCTCGGTAGATTGCCTATGCCCACATGTTGCAGCAATAAGTATCAAAGGGTTAAGTCTTGGGCGTTTTTTCCCATGAGCCACTATTTGATGGCAAATGGGCCATCTGAGAAATATATTCCCTGCCATGCAAAAAGACGAACACGGACGTGTGCTGGGTGCAATTCAGCTGATACTCCGGCCAATTATCAAGATCCTTCTTAGGTACGGCATTAGTTTTGCCGATTTCGCCGAGGTCGCGAAGACGGTTTTCGTAGATGTCAGTAGCTCAGATTTCGGAATTCGAGGTCGGCCTACCAATATTTCCCGGATAGCTGTGATGTCTGGGCTTACTAGGAAAGAAGTACGGCGCCTTAGGTCGAAGATCGAAGAAGGCGAGGAAACTGTTAGCGTCAAGTCAACGCCAAGCACCGAAATACTTACTCGTTGGCATTCAGAGGAAGATTTCCTTAATGAACGTGGTCGCCCAAGACTCTTGAATTTTTCAGAGGGCCCAAATTCGTTCACAGACCTTGTAAAGCGTTTTGGCGGCGATGTTCCACCTGGTGCGATGCGGACGGAGTTGAAGAGGATCGGCGTGGTTGAAGAACTAAAAGATGGACGTTTGAAAGCGGTATCGCGTGTAATTCTTCCTCCAGACTCGACAGAAAACTTAATGACGAGCCTTGTCCATAACGCCTATCCGCTCCTTTCGACGATTGCAACAAATACTGATCCAGACAAGGTTCCTGGAGAGGGTTTTGCACAATTTGCGACCTATTCGTTGTGCATATCTAAGTCTGATCGCAAGAGATTGCGCCGAATTAGCTATGACAGATTATCGGAAGCCGCTGTATCTTTCGATGACTTGTTCACAGCTTATGAATCGATTGCCGACAATGACGCGGAGTCAAATGAAGGTGTTGTAATGGTTGGCCTTTACTATTTCGAAGAGACGGATAGGAGTGCTAAGTACAAATGGTGACGTATATTCCAAGGTCTCGTGAGACAATGCCTTATCAAGTGACCGCCAATAGAGGAAAAATATAGGAACGGCTTGCCCGCGAAAAGTATGCACCCGCGTTTGCGCAAATTGGTCGTCCTTTTTCTTGGCCAACTGTATTTTATTCTCAAAAAACTACATTTGTAGTTTCGGCCACTTGTTTTCCTACTGGTCATGGCCCCAATACTGACGCTCTATTCTTGAGCGTTTTTTTAATAAAAAACAATGAGTTACAAAAGTTCTTTATGCCTAATTGGCAGAAGCACGTGTCAATCAGTTGACATAATAAAAAAACAACACAAATCTGGTCAAAATACCCTATATATGTAGTTGCAAGTTGGTTGCATAGGCCAACAGGCCGAGATACTTTACATATTGTTCAGATGATTTGGCGTGAAATGGGGCAAGAAGTCAAAGACCACCTAAGGCGCGCACTTTCTCTGATGTTGAAGCCTTTAGTTCGTCTGCTAGTTGCACAAGGCGTGACTCACGCGGAGTTTTCAGAGACAGCGAAAGAGGTTTACGTCGAGACTGCGCTGAGACATTTCGAAAGTGAGGGGAAGGTAAATAAGTCCAGAATTGCAATACTCACTGGCTTGACACGGAAAGAGGTTAAGAACGTTGTCGATCGAGCATTGACGACGGCGTACAAAGAGAAGAATCATTCTAGACCGTCACGTGTTCTAACCGGTTGGTATTCGGATCCGAACTATCAAGGACCCTACGGAATTCCGCTTGAACTACCGTATGAGTCAAGTGAAAGCGACGAGCCGAGTTTTGTTTCTTTAGTGAAAAACTACAGTGGGGACATGGCTCCACGACAAATGCTTAAACAGCTTTTGGAAGCGGGGTCAGTTGTAGAGGTCGATGGGAGATTCAAGGCGGTAAGCCGAATATTTCTGCATATGAAATTATCTCCGTCTGTTGTCGATAGACTAGGTAGCGTGGGATATAGGTTTTTTTCCACTGCTGCAAAGAATATCGATGCTGATCGCGAGGCCGGCGCAACAACACTATTTGACCGAATGGTCTTCGCAGACGATGGGTGTTCAGAAGAAGTAGTGCAGCAATTTTCGGAGTATCTCAAAGTACGAGGCCAAGCATTTCTTGAGGAATTGGATGTCTGGTTTTCATCTCGAAAAGAGCTGAGCAAGCCAAGTGAGCCGAAAAAGGAAACCGGCGTTTATATGTTGCATTACGTTGAAGATAAAGAAGAAATGGGTTCGTTGAGAAAACTACTAATTGAAAGAGGCGTTAGTCAAGAAGATTAGCTTCGGCGCATTTGAGTCACTTGCACACTTAGTCGAAGGATCGGCTTTTGCAAAGCGACGAATGGGGTCGAGGGTTGGAGTAGGTTAAAAATTAGGAGCGAAAAATGTTTGACGCAAAAAGCGCCAAGGCACAAGTTGCTTTGGGAGCGACGCTTATTGTATTGGCCGGTCCGTGTTTAGCTATTGGAGCTACTAGCGGTACGTGGGGCATCCATGGTTCGGGTGTCGCAGGTATCGACGGGACGGGCGTCGCGGGAATTGATGGGACCGGCGTAGCCGGAATCGACGGTACTGGGACACTGGGCATCGATGGAACCGGCGTTCTTGGTATCGACGGGACTGGCGTAGCCGGAATCGATGGCA